>NZ_JBMERN010000020.1:0-64986 GCF_049310965.1 Loktanella sp. DJP18
CAGTCAATTAATCGACAATGAACCTCCGTCGGTTTGCAGTCGGTCCCGTTGACCGGGATGATATCCTGAGGACAGGTTGACATAACCACAACGCAGTCGATCGCAGCGCGCAGCGTCACATAGTCTCCAGGTTTGCTGAGCGGTTCGCCCCATACGATCTTGCCGTCAGGCTCTACGGGAATGTTCATCCATAGGTTCAGTGGTGCCGGGCAGTCCGGCGCGCGCAGATCGATCTGCGCCAAAGCTGAGTGCAGATTGTCAGTACAATTGTCGTGATACTCCCTGCACCCCAGCATGGCGTAGCGGTGCACATCGCAGGCTGCGATGACGGTGTCATGACGCCCTGGTGAAGTGTCTTCTTCCAGATGCAGGATCGGCCGTCGCTTATTTGTTGTCAGTGCATCACCTTTCGCCGGAAAAATGCCCTCAATTGTCGCATGCAGATGCTCCATTGACATAAACTCGGACATGTCGTCGGCATTAAAACACCAGGTGTCCACAACCTGCTTGCCGTGTGTATTGATAATTTGAATGGCTTTGCCTTTGGCGACCCGGACTGCGCGGCCGCGTCGTGCGGGGACAATTTGGAGGTCTGTTGTCATGTCCTGCATCCTCTGCCATGTGCGCGGTTATCGGCTGGGTCGCCAGGCGATCCCCGCCGGTGTTTGTAGGATTAACCTATAAGCTAGACGTCTCTAATTGACAGCCTTGGCAAGCTTGACTAGGTCAATCTCACTGGCACTCGACCAAGGTGAGTGCTAACGAAAATCGCAACGCTTCAAGGAAGGTTCACAAGATGGCATTCAAACCTCTGCACGACCGCGTGCTGGTTCGTCGCATCGAAGGCGAAGACAAGACCAAGGGCGGTCTGATCATTCCTGATTCCGCCAAGGAAAAGCCCGCCGAAGGCGAGATCGTTTCCGTCGGCACCGGTGCCCGCAAGGACAACGGCGAGCTGATCGAGATGGCCGTGAAGGCAGGCGACCGCATCCTGTTCGGCAAGTGGTCCGGCACCGAGGTCAAGCTCGATGGTGAAGACCTGCTGATCATGAAGGAAAGCGACATCCTCGGCATCATGTGATGTCGCAGGGGGCCTGATGGCCCGCCGCTTTTCCACAATAACTGAACATTCAAGGAGCACATGAAAATGGCAGCTAAAGACGTCAAATTCAGCACCGACGCCCGCAATCGCATGCTCAAGGGCGTGAACATTCTCGCAGACGCCGTCAAGGTGACGCTGGGCCCCAAGGGTCGTAACGTCGTCCTCAACAAGTCCTTCGGCGCACCGCGCATCACGAAGGACGGTGTGACTGTCGCCAAGGAAATCGAACTGGAAGACAAGTTCGAGAACATGGGCGCGCAGATGGTCAAGGAAGTTGCCCAGCGCACCAATGACGAGGCCGGTGACGGCACGACCACCGCCACGGTTCTGGCACAGGCCATCGTGCGCGAAGGCATGAAGTCCGTCGCCGCCGGCATGAACCCGATGGACCTGAAGCGCGGCATCGACCTGGCCACGGCCAAAGTCGTCGAAGCGATCAAGGCCGCTGCGCGTGACGTGACCGACAGCGACGAAGTCGCGCAGGTCGGCACCATCTCTGCCAATGGCGAAGCGGAAATCGGTCGTCAGATCGCGGACGCGATGCAGAAGGTCGGCAACGAGGGTGTCATCACCGTCGAAGAGAACAAAGGCCTCGAGACCGAGACCGATGTCGTCGAAGGCATGCAGTTCGATCGTGGCTACCTGTCGCCCTACTTCGTGACCAATTCTGAAAAGATGACCGTTGAGCTAGAGGATGTCATTATCCTGCTGCACGAAAAGAAACTGTCCTCGCTGCAGCCGATGGTGCCGCTGCTGGAATCCGTCATCCAGTCCGGCAAGCCGCTGCTGATCATTTCCGAAGACGTTGAAGGCGAAGCACTGGCCACACTGGTCGTCAACAAGCTGCGTGGCGGCCTGAAGATCGCCGCCGTGAAGGCACCGGGTTTCGGTGATCGTCGCAAGGCCATGCTGCAGGACATCGCGATCCTGACCGGTGGTCAGGTCATCTCCGAAGACCTCGGCATGAAGCTGGAAAACGTGACCATCGACATGCTGGGTTCTGCCAAGCGCGTCACGATCACGAAAGACACCACCACCGTCATCGACGGCGCTGGCGAGAAGGCCGAGATCGAGGCACGCGTGTCCCAGATCCGTGGTCAGATCGAAGAGACGACCTCTGACTACGACAAAGAGAAGCTGCAAGAGCGCGTGGCCAAACTGGCTGGCGGTGTTGCCGTGATCCGCGTCGGCGGCATGTCCGAAATCGAAGTGAAAGAGCGTAAGGACCGCGTCGACGACGCACTGAACGCAACCCGTGCTGCGGTGCAGGAAGGGATCGTCGTAGGCGGCGGTGTCGCTCTTGTGCAGGCTGGCAAATCGCTGGACGGTCTCAAGGGTGCGAACTCTGATCAGGACGTCGGTATCGCCATCGTCCGCAAGGCACTCGAAGCACCGCTGCGTCAGATCGCCGAAAACTCCGGCGTGGACGGTTCGGTTGTTGCGGGCAAGATCCGCGACTCCAACGACAAGACCTTTGGCTTCAACGCGCAGACCGAAGAATATGGCGACATGTTCAAGTTCGGCGTCATCGACCCGGCCAAGGTTGTCCGCACCGCGCTGCAGGATGCAGCATCGGTCGCAGGCCTGCTGATCACCACCGAAGCCATGGTTGCCGATCGTCCGTCAAAGGACAGCGGTAACGGCGGCGGCGGCGACATGGGCGGCATGGGCGGCATGGGCGGCATGATGTAAGAACCGGCTTCGGGCCTTTGGCCTGAAATAGTCTTTACAAGGGGTGATAGTCGCCGCTTCCAACGTGAAAGTCAGAGCGTTGCTTTGTAGCGCAATACCTCTTCGATCAAGACTGTGAGGCGAGTGAATGCATTCGATCCAGATAAAGAAGGCGGTCCCATATCGGACCGCCTTTTCCTATACCGTCATATGTTGTTTGCTTGCCGGTGAAGGTCATAGCGGCATGGCCCTGTCTCATAGCAGTTGCGGTCCGCAATCAGCTGAACATTGGATTCGCAGGGCGTTCCGACGCCTGACCTTATTTAAAACCTGAATGGGCCCAGTGAGCGACTCTGAGTTTCAGACCCCGTATTTTAAGGTTGCTTTTACTGCGGCAGTTCAGCGATCTCTCCGACACTCCCTATTCGCGTGTACCGAGGCCCTGCGCGTATCGAATACCTCGGCACATCGCACTGGTGACAAAATGTGACTTTTGTCATGAGTGGGCGGCTTGCGAAGAGGAATTTTTCTGAGTGGGCAATTTATTGAGTCCACGGGGATTATAAGGCTCATAACCTGAAGGTCGTAGGTTCAAATCCTACTCCCGCAACCAACTTCCCCTAAAATAACGCCACTCACGGCCTCGAGTTCTCTCGGGGCCGATTTGCGTAGCATCTCCAATACATTGCCGGACATCTCCAGACGGTGGCCGTACGCGGCGCCGTCCCAATGCACGACGACCCGGTCGATGATCTCGTGCAACTCGTCGGCAGCGCGGCCGGCCACGGCCTCGTCCGAGAGGCTGGACGCAAGGTCGCTGATCATCGCCAGATAGAGCTCAGGCAGGTTCTCGGGCAGCTCCACCGTTGACGGGACGATCTCGTCGCGCTTTCCCCTCAGATCCTTCAGTTCGGCATCGACGGCGTTTAGCCGGTCGATGATTGCGGCCGCGAACTTGCCCTCCTCGACGGCGCGCACGAGATTGCGTTGCGTCGTCTCGAGTTTGCGGACACGGGCATCGTGCAGTTGCAAGGCGTCGACGGAGGCCCCCTGACTGGCCTCAAGGCGCTTGTGAAAACTCTCACGAAACGCCGCATAGGCCTGCGGCTTCATCAGCTCGCTGCGGAGGCCATCCAGCACCAGTGGCAGGGCGACACTCTCACGCAGGCCGCGGAAGCCTGCGCAGACGCTGGGGCCTTTCTCCTTGGCGTTGGCGCAGTAGTAGGTCTTGTATTTGGCCGCACCGGCCACGGTCATATTCCCGCCGCACTGGCCGCATTGCAGCAGGCCCGACAGCAGATACTTGCGCCGCCGCAGCGCCTGGCCGGTGGACAGGTGATTGCGGTCCGTGCTTTCCAGCGTGGACTTCCGCTTCGCCAGCGCCGCCTGACGCGCCTTGACGGCATCCCACAGCTCCTGGTCGATGATCCGCAAATCCGGAACCTCGACTGTCTGCCATTGGCTCTCAGGGTTGAGCGTCGATGTCCGCTTCTCGGTGTGCGGATCTTTGCTGTAGCGCAATCGGTTCCAGATGCGGCGACCGATATAAAGCTCGTTGTTAATGATGCCGGTGCCGCGTCCGCGATTGCCGTTGATCGTGTTCTGCTTCCAGTGTCCCGATGATTCGCGTTCCGATCCCACGGATGGAGAGGCGATACCCTCGCCGTTCAGTCGCGTTGCGATCTTGATTGGTGAAATACCGGCGGCATAGTCGCGGAAGATGCTCCGGACGACTGCTGCCTCGATCTCGTCGATGGCGAGCTGCCCTTTTAAGGGGGCACCGCGCTGGTCGGTGCCTGGCTTGTAGCCGTAGATGCGACCTCCACCGCTCAGCCCTCGCGACACGTTTCCCTCAATCCCGCGGTGGACGGTGGCGGATAGCTTCTCGAGAAACATACCGCTCAAAAGCGAGGACAGATTGACCGCAAGGGCGTCTGCCTTGCCGCGATCGACCGTGTGGATCTCGACTCTGGCATGGATGGCGAGCTTGCTGAACCGCGCCAAGTGCTCGGCGTCGCGCGATACGCGGTCGAGAGACTCGGCCAACACGATGTCGAAGGTGCGGTCCTTCGCGACGAGCGCGTCCATCAGCCGTAGGAAGTCTGCACGGTCGTGGCTCGCCGTGCCGCTGATGGCCCGGTCTGAAAAACGCTCGACGACCACCCAGCCTTCCCGGGCCGCGTAGCGCTCAGCGAGTCGGAATTGGTCTTCCACCGACTTGGGGTTCTGCATGTCCGTCGAATAGCGGGCGTAGATCGCGACGCGGCGCGGGGCATGGTGGGCGTGTTGTGTCATAAGGTATTCTTCCCACAAGTTGTGGCGTCAGTGAAGCAGTCGCCCGATATATCGCGCGACAATGCGGAAATGTTGTGGCCATTCAATCCGAGACGGGCGAAAAACGCATATCGCGTCAGGTGTCGCTTCCTGCTTCTCCCGCTCCTGCGAGAGCTTGCGGACCGCGGCTTCTGCGAGAAGGTCTATCAGTCTGTCGAGCGGCATCGGCGGAGTCCTTTCCTGTTCGGGCATCAAACAACCGACAAGGCGGACGCCCACCCGATCCTTCGCACAACCGTGGCCGATAGCGTCCGCAGGGCAACCTGCGGGCGCGCTCCATTCAGCGGAACAGCATTGCGCCGTGGACGAGCAGGAGCAGGATGATCGCGGCGCGCACGACCAGCGTCGGATGCGCGTGCAGAACCGCTGCGATGCGTCGAACGAATGACATCTTGAAGTCTCCCAAGGCGGAGTTGAGGCGCGCCGACATCGTCGTAGCAGCGACGGAGCATTGTTCGCCGGCGCGCCGACTGACGGGGGATCCAGTCCCGCCAGCGGGGCCGTGATGGCCCTCAAGAACGGCACCCTTTCGGGTGCCGCTGGGTTCAGTAAGCGTGAAGGAGGTGTAGGCTCAGCCGGATCGCGGTCGCAAACTCGATTGCCTCGCGCGCCGCGACGTAGAGGCCTTCGAGCGGCGGCAGGGCAGCGTGAAGCGCTTCTGCCTCAGGCGTTCGCACCTTGCGAGTGTCGAACCCCTCGGCGCAGCCGATTAGGTGTTCGGGTGAGATGGGAACCTGTTCGTCGTGCGTTCCGGCGGCGATTGCCAGGCGCATCTCGCCGAGGACGGCGTCGACGTAGAAATGGAGGTTCGGGTCGATCTGCTCTTCATCGTCCAGCACCTCGATAAGTTCAGTCACGTCGTATTGGTCGGCCTCGGGCAGGTATGGTTGCACGCGTGCGGTCAGGTGGCTGTCGATGCCGTGCATGCGTTCCAGCAGGAACTTGGTGAGTTCGACTTGGCGTTCGAACAGCGTTTGCGGGAGCAGCTCCTTCATTGGTGCACCGCCTTTCCGGTCGACGCGCCCATTCGCGGCTTCCGCTCGTCGAGAGCGAAGCTGCGACCGCGCCGGAGCCCGACCCGCCGCCGGGACCGCCGATCGTCCGCGATGTCCGCCTCAGCGTGGATCCGTCCCCGCACCGCGTTCATCGCGTCAAACGGCGCGCCTTCGATTCGGCCGATCACGGCGGAGCCTGTCGCGCGGCAGATCGCGAAGCCGCTGTGGTTGAGTGGCACCAACAGGCGACGCGCGCCGACGAAGCGCGTCGGCTCGTTGAGCCCTGCGGCGAGGTAGTCTGCGCGGCGGCGGACGTGAATCTCGTATCCGACGTTGGATCGCCGCCGGGAGGTGGTGCCATAGGCGATCAGGGCATAGCGCTGGTCGCCCCGCACCTCGATGTCGATGATCAGGCAGGGACGCGCCTTCGGCTGTCCGGTGCTGCCCTCCTCCGCGAGCGGAAAGCGAAACGAGACGATATCGCCGTAGGAAAGGTGGTCCCGCCAAGCGGGTGTCATCGTGTGAACGGTGGTGGTCGTGTCGAGCATTGTCGGGTCCTTGAATGATGGATGTCCGACGCGCGCGATCTTCCCCTTCCTCAATTGGCCGGAAGCTTCCGTCGTGCGCGTCACAAAGCGCGCGCACGGCGGAAGGGGCTGGCCTGCCTCCCGAATTTGCTTTGCTCCCTGTATGTTGCGGGAGAGCGTCGAGAGGGTGTCCCTCTCGACTTCGCTCAGATCGCGCGTGAGGCTTTACCTGTTTGTGATGTGCCGGGGCGTAGCAAAGATTGACTGTGGTGGCCGTGGACTGCGACAGGGCAGTTTCCATGTCGATATGCGCCACGAAAGATGCCTAAATCCACTCAGACGCTCAAAGCGAACTTCGACGGAAAATGCAGCGAAGGTCCGATTCGAGCTCATCGCGAAGCCGTTCGGCGATTCATGGAACATGGTTGAGGAGCGGCAAGCGGCAAAGATTTATGATGTCCTTGGCCACAAACTGTCGGGGCATACAGCTTGCGTCCCGCTGTTCAATCGCTCTTGCCTCTTTATTTTCTGCACGATAATTAAGGTGTAGGTGCATTCAGAGAGTCTAGACATGAGTTTTCAGGATAAGATGTTAAGAGGCGAGAGGATTATATCCTCCTTGGCATCGGTTACAGGTATCATTACGTTTTTTGTTGCGGCAGTAACTGCAGGATACGCATTCATCTATCCCGGAGAGGCAGCGAAAAAAGTTGCTAGCTTTCAGGATTTGATCGAAGATGCAAGAGTTGACATTACGCGCATAGCTGATGCAGCTGAGGAAACTGTTGTCAATACTGCTCAAACGTCTGATAACACGGCTAAAATGGTTGATGCCATTCCATATTGGATGAATTTTATTGTGCCTCCTGAATTGGTTCGTAGTACAGATTACGACTATGAAAATCGTCCGGGTGCAAAGGCATATTACTCCCACCTATATCTTAGGAATCCATCCCCTTATTCTATAGATTTTTCTATTAGCGTTAAGTTAGGTGGCGAAGATGTATTTAATAAAAACGCGATCCTCCCGCCCTCCGAGACTGTAGATTATTTCATTGATTCCGACGATATCGGCAATGGCGACATAGTATTTTGCATATCTGGTACTTCAAAAGGTTTTGAAGGAAACACCTTTTATGAGAGAAAGCTATATAACGGATCCCAGGTCGTGGAGTTCGAACAAAGCTTTTCTCAAGTGGACGGCTGTTAGGGCAATCCTGTCATAAATTAGAGCGTGTCCGCAAACCGTTTTGGCTCTCCAGCTCTGTCGCAGCGATTTTGCCCGAAAGTCTTCATCTGGACATCATAGCCTTCGTTGCAGCTTAACGGACGACCGCGGAAAAGGCTGAGCTACGAAACGCCCGTAGAGCGTTCTAACCTATATTTTGCGTCGAACCGTTGAGACCGCCCCGCATAACAGACCTTGCTGCCTTGTGCTGCGAACGTCAGCTATGTGCGCCGTGGTCACGGCGTGATGAAGAGCGTCGAAGCAGTTATCGCCCCGAACTGGTCCAGAGGAAGAGCAGAGATGGGTTCGGGAAGAGGTGCGGAACGCTCTGCCCGGGAGTGGGGGAGGTTCGGAGGTGAGCGCGGAGCGGCATCCTCCGAGAGCAGGGGGTCTTGGGGGAGTGCGGAACGATGACCCAAGCCAGTCGGGAGACGCCAGGGGGTGCAGGGGGAGCGGCGAGCGACGACCCTGCCCTGGGTGTCCAGAGGGGTGGATCGCTCTCTGGTCCGGCTGAAGGCCCTTGGCGGGTTCGGGAGGGCGGAGCGCCACCCGGGCGGCGCGTCAGCGCCGCCGGGGTCCGGGGGCGGAGCCCCCGGCGAACGTCAGCTGGAACGCAGGCCCGCAGGGCCGGAGTGCCAGCTGATTAGTGAGTAAGTTTCCCCGCAAGAGTTTTGTGGAACTTCATTTTCTTCCACACGCCCGGCACCCGCGGCGTCGACAGGTCTGAAGTTTTGTGCAAACAGCGGTCATCTTGACCTTGTACTCGGCTCACCGATGGGTTAGTCAGTAAAAAAGAGGAATCGCTATGACGCAACTTTCGATGTTTGAAAAAGCGCAGTTTTCAGATGATGCCGAGTCTTTTTTAGCGGACATCCTGTCTTTCAGAGAGTTTGGTGAAGCCACTGTTTCAAAAACTTTGGATGGCATACCTTATTTTCTGAACGAATTCTGGACGGCGGGCCAACGCCAAGCTCATTCGATTCACGAGGTTTCGTATCGAGCTTGCTTCAAGGCACAGCTCCCAGAGTTCTTCATTGAGAGACTTACCCGCCCAGGCGATGTTGTGTACGACCCTTTCATGGGCCGCGGCACGACACCTGTGCAGGCAGCACTGATGGGGCGTCAGGCGTTCGGCAACGATGTAAACCCTCTGTCTGTTCTTTTGACCCGCCCCCGCCTCCGCCCAATCTCGGTCGAAGCTGTTGCAACTGCCCTTCAGACAGTGGACTGGTCGCTGGGCGAGATCGAGAGCGAAGACCTTCTTGCATTCTATCATCCTGTTACCCTTAAGCGGCTTGAGGCCCTGAGGCTCTGGATTGCAGAACGTGCGCCACTTGGTGCTACCGATGTCGACCCAGTGGCTGACTGGATAAGGATGGTCGCTATCAATCGACTTTCTGGTCATTCTCCAGGTTTCTTTTCGGGGCGGTCGATGCCCCCCAATCAGGCGGTCTCGGTCAAGGCTCAACTTAAAATCAATACGAAGCTAGGTGTCACGCCACCCGAGCGTGACATTCCGAAGGTAATATTGAAAAAGACCCGAACTCTGCTCAAGAACGGCTGTTCGCCAAGCCAAGTTCAATCCAGCCTGAATACCGGATCTGCATCGGCCACACCGAGAATTTCTGATGGTGTGGTTGATCTTGTCGTAACGTCCCCGCCGTTTCTGGACATTGTCCAGTATGCTGCCGACAACTGGCTGCGCTGTTGGTTCGCGGGCATTGACCCAACTACCGTTTCTATCGACATGCACAAGACAGAATTGGCTTGGACCGAAATGGTTCACCGCGTCTTAGCCGAACAGGCTCGTATCCTGCGCTCTGGGGGATATGTTGCATTCGAAGTTGGGGAGGTTCGCAACGGCAAGGTGCTGCTAGAAAAACTCGTCTGGAAGGCCGCTGAGGACCTTCCGTTCTACCGCCTGGGCGTGATGGTGAACGATCAGACCTTTACCAAAACGGCCAATTGCTGGGGCGTTGCCAACGGATCAAAAGGCACGAATACAAACCGGATAGTGCTGTTGCAGCGGCACTAAGGAATGATTGCGGTCGTTTGGGCGCCATTGTGAAGTAGTTGTTGGGTGGTGGATGCTTCAAGACGAATTTTGATTTCAGAATTTGGCTCAAGGAAGTCCAATCTGATACCTGTCACTGTTGAATTCGCCTCATTGTATAGGACGGTGCAAATTAGATGCGCTGGGGGCGATGCAAGTTGTCTATTGATAATCAAGTTTCGCATTTTAGTCGGGGAGCTTGTGAGGACTCGACGATTTCCATCTGCATTTCGCCAATTACTCGTTGCTTTCATTTCCATGCAAAAGCAGATGCCGCCTAACCTGAATATGCGGTCGGGATAGCCCGAGCCGGTCGCTAGGACGATACTATTGGGCCTAGCGAGGTGCGGAGAAACGGTGTTTAAGAAGTGATTTGCAGCCTTGTTTCCCTTGGCTTGATTAGTTCCAGTGAAGTTTGGAATCTGTAGGCCAATAATGCCGCTTGCTACGACTGCGACCCGAATAGCGTTTTCTACCGCTGTGATTTCTTGGGGTGTCCATGCACGGACCAACATCATTATGGGATTGAGGTTCATGCGCTGTTGCACCTCAGCTAAGTAATCATCAAATCTTGGCAACTCATCCTCCTTGATCCATGCCGTCTTTCATGGCACTTCTTTGTGAGTAGCAAAAGGATGGTATTGATGGAAAGACGTTTTCAGCTTCGATGGGACGAGGAAGAACTCGCGCGCGCGTTCAAAGTCACAACAAAGGATGTCCGCGAATACCTAACGGATGGTCGCCGCGTGTCTTTCATCATTGAGCGGCGCCTAATGTGGGAGCACCAAGGCTGGAAACTTGCCCCCTCCGAAGGTGCTGGCTACGACCTGCTCGATCCTGATGGAGGCATGTGGGAAGTCCGGTCTATCACGCGCCAAGGTGTATATTTCAATCCTAGCAACCAAGTCGGGTCGGGACGTATGTTTAACGAGGACGGATTTCAGGCCAAACTGTCAGGCATCAAGGGCTTCATTCTGTCTGACATCGTTGGCTTTCCGATTGTAGATGTATTCGTGGTGCCTGTTGAGAATATTCTGCGCTGGCACCGTGACCGTATACTTGGAGCAAATGCCAAGGTCTCGCGCGCGAAATTCATGAATGTTCTTTCGCATGAGATTCGGTATTGAGTTTTAATTAAAAGTGCCGGTGAGAGAGGCTACCGGCTCCGGGAGCGGTAATGTAAGTTTTCGATCTTCTCGCTGTATTATATAGCGGTATGAAGGCGACTTGTTGAATGCCATCGTCTGCTTTTCTGTAAGCGCTCGCTGTAGTTGAAGACGTCCGAGCCAACTTGGTTGCGTGTAAACTAACGTGTAAACTCTTTCATCGTGCTTGCCGTAGAGCCATCCCGAAACGGCCGACGTGTAAAATGTGAGTCTCTGTGTTTGATACTTTGTCGGCATTTGATTTTGCCGCTCCCCGATCACCACACATCGACCGAACTCCTGAACTCCACTTCTTAGGAGTTCGACGATGGACGGTTCAAACGTCAAGACAGGCTACCCCGTGGTGCTACGGTTCCAAGGGCTTTATCCCCACCACCTCGCAGGCTACGAGGCTCACCGCCTCCGAAAAGGCGGTGATCTCAGCCACGTTGATCGGTCCCGGACTGAGTTGAACGGGCCGCCCATGATCGGGCGCGAGGATTGGGCGGCGACAGCGCTCGCCGAGATTCGCGAGATGACCACCGAGAACTTTGCGGCCGAGCTCGAGTCCCTCGAGAAGCGCAAACGGAAGAAGGACATCGAGCGCCGCATAATCGAGGGACCGAAGCAACCTTGGCGGCCCACTCGGCATGGACCCATGCGGGAAGTCATCCTCACGGTCAACAAGGACTGGTTCTCGGAGGATGCCGCGTTCTTCGGTGATGACCAAGCGACGCGGGAGAACGAGTTCGGAGCGCATGCAGTGGCCTGGCTGAAGGCGAACTTTGGCGACGACGTCATTCACGCACGTGCCGACCGTGACGAGGCTGCCTATCACATCCATGCGGTGATCATGCCGCGGGCGACGGTGGAGATCGCAAAGCCGAAAGCAAAGGTTCCGACGGCAACGGCCACGCGTCGGATGCTTCAACCATCCATTCACCCACTGATCGAGAACTATGAGGCCGCCCAGGACAGCGTCGGCGAATGGTTTGGGGGCCTTGGGCTGGTGCGGGGTGAGCGCACGGCTGCCGCTATCCGTGAGGCGCGCGAAATCGGCCAAACCCCACCCAAGCGTCGGTATCACGCGAAGACCTGGAAATGGCGGAGGCAGGAGGAGCTCCGTCTGAAGGCCGACGCGAGGGCGCTGAAGGACGAGCGGCTGGCGTTGGATGCACGGGTCGTAAAGGTTCAGGAGCGTGAGGACGAGGTCGAGACGGTTTTCGCCGTCGCCGAAGGTGTGTCCTCTGGCGCATTCGTTGCGGATGGCGCAAGTGGTCAGCCTGGTTTGATCGAGGCACCGGTGGCCAAAGAGACTCCGCCATCGTCGCCGACGCTCGATGCACTGAGGAAACGGTCGCCTGTAGGCTTTGCCCGCGCCTCGGGTGTGTTCGGTCGTGCGTGGCAGCGGATGTTCGGACAGGCACGCGTGAGTGCGGAGGCCGAGGCCGCCGCCGGGGTCGCGGATGCTATGCAGCAGGTCGCAGAAGCCGATGAACTGATTGCCAAGGCCTCCGCCCTGTTGCCGCAGCAGACCCGCACCATCATCGCCAAGATCCGGCAGACGATCCCCGCGATCATGCGGCGGCTGGAGCAGCGCGTGAAGCCGGTTTTAGACGACCAAAAGCAGGATGGGAAAGGCCCCGAAAAACCGCGTCGTGAATAAAAGAATCTATTTTTATCAGATGCTTGCGCGAATCTCGGAAAAAAGTTTTCCAAAACCACGATTTTGTCCGCTGAGGTCGAGCAATATTCGGGTCAGCCAGAGAGAACGTCACCGTCAGCGGCGCTTGATCTGGACCATTGAACACAACAAAGGACGATAAAATGACCCAGTTTCTGAACCCCGCACTCGCCTCCTCGAAAGCTGCACGGAAGGAGCGAAAGCAAATCGCTTTGCCTGTGGAATCGTCGGCGACGGAGCGCGCCGTTGTGACGCTCCAACGAGCGTTGGGGAGGGACTTTAAAAGGTCCGACAACAAAGATCGCGTGATCAAGAAGGCCATCAATGACACGATGGACGACTTCATCGCGGCGTTGAACGAGGATGCCCTCGATGCATTCTTCTTCTCGCTCGAGCGCGTCGCGACCCCAGCGAACCGCCGTCGCATCGCACAGCACGCTCTGCGGACGGAAATCGTCGACGAGATGCACATCGAGGCGGATGAAGAAGACGCCTTGGCAGCGGAAGAGCAAGAGGGCGCAGAGGCAAAAATCGCCTTCGAGACCAAGGCGGCTGCCGAGGGCAAGTCGGCGAAAGCTACGCCGAAAGAGCAGGCAGCGGCCGACGCGTCGGGCTCCTGACCGGCGCCGGTAGGGCAGGGCGCGCGGGCCGCCCGCCCCGGCTGGGCCATTGCCTATCGCGCGACCGGCGCAAAGAGAGTTGTTTTCGCCAAAGTGCAATGCGCTCTCCCGCAACCAAATATTATCGTGTTATCAGTTACTTGCAAAGCGCGCCTCGGGGCGCTTTTTGCGTTGTTATTTCGCCCGGAAGCACTGCGGAAGCAAGAGGGAGCGCAAGGCGGCCAATGTATGCGCAGTGGCAAACGACGAACCCGGCTAACAGCGAGAATTCATGTAACCAGCGTCTAACGACTGGTCCCAGCCTCTTTCCTGCCAGTCGTGCGCAGAGCAGAGCAGAATAAAGTTGGTGGTATTTGTTTAATGTGCGGAGAATGGGGGCGTCGTTGCGCGGTGCACGAAGGTCCGTTTCAACCGGGCACAAATTCCCAGGCCGGTTGATGTATTCGCTATTTAGACGCCGACGGGCACCATCGTTCGGATGGCAGTTTCGATCGGTGCGTATAGGTCGACGTCGATCCCCGGCGCCTCCAGCCCCAGCACGAGCGCGTATCTCGTCTTGCGTTCGCGTCGCCCAGCTCGAACACGCTCGCCCCACCACCCACCGACGGGCTTCACGGCGATCGCGCGCCGCGCCGCTAGGACGGCGGCAGGTCCCTCCCAGATATCAACGTGCAGCGACCCAGCCGAGACGGAGTTCTCTCCGAAGAGCCAGCCTTCATCGGTCTCCCGTTTGGGGGCTGTCTTCGACATCGCTTTGTTCGTTGCGTGTCGGAACTCGTTGTATCCCTCATAGCGCCTCTGAAGATCGAAGCGCAGCCCATGCGACTGGTAGGCGATGGGGTCGAGCTTTGCTGCCGAGGACGGGTTCGGCTCGACGAAGTAGGAGAGCACGATTTTCAGCCGTACTGATTTGTCGCCGAGATCCTGCAACTCCCGCACGGGCCAGGGCAGAGGGTAGTAGTGCGCCTCTTCAAACCCCGCCCCCTTGGCAAAGGGCTGCATCTCGGCCTGCGCCACCATGGCCAAGTCGTTCCGCGCCGATCCCAAAGCTCGCTCAAGGTTGGGCGTTCCATAACCGAACACTCGTCTTAGGCTCGAGCGAGCCGTCGACCTGCCCACGGCATCCAGCCGGGCGTGCATCGCCGGCGTCCAACGCGCCGAATGTACCATCAAAGCGCGAACCGTCTCTGGCCAATAATCGGGATGCTCGGCCATGATCCGCGCCGCCATCCGTGCCGCCTCCGCTGTCGCCGCGCTTGTGGCGTTGAACGGCTGCACCCAAGGTCCGGTCCCGCCCCGCCCAGTCGTCACCGACGACAGCGATGGCAGACGGCCCTGTGGCGGCATGCCCGCTGGATCGTCGGCCCGGTTGCCGGCCTCGAAGACGACGTCTGGCTTCACCGGACTTCTACGCGGCCAAGCCTCCGACGTCCGGGCATGCGGGCTCGCCTCTCCCGCATCCACGCGCGCGGTCCAACTCTCGTAGCCCGCATCCGAGATTTCGGTACGAAACGTCACTCCTCCGACGGTCAGGACGTTCCAGGCCTGCGCCGGATCCTCGCCGGGATGGTTCGCTGGATCCTCTTCGTTGGCAGTGCGCCCGTCTGGGATGTTCCCTATCGCCTGAACGATCAGGCGCCGGGGCTCGGGTTCCTCCGACGGGTCGGGGGTCCAGCCGCAGGCGAGTTGATCTAACGCCGCGCTCCACCGCGTCGGATAGTCCCCTGCCACGTCGCGAGCGGTAACGGCAGAGCACACCACGCGGGCCCGGTCCGGGCGTGCGATCTCCGCCGTGAAGACCGCCGCCTGCGTGATGGACCCGTAGTTGTGTCCCTCGTGCCCTGCGGCACCCGGCGGTGGCATTAGCTTTACGCTTTCCATCCGGTGGCGCAGCACCGGCACGGAATGATCCCCAAGACAAGACGAGAGATCGCCGTGCAATAGGATGCCGCTCATCCCCGAGCCGTGCCCGTCGTGATCGTCGACGCCCCATCCCGGTTCGACCGTATGGAGGTCGTCGGGCGACAGGGCCGGCTCGATCAACGGGTGCGCGCGGTTCGCCCCGGTGTCGAGGAGGCACACCACCGGCACGTCGTCCCCTGGCCAAACGACTCGGTCCGCAAGGTCCATGACGAGGTCGCTTTGCTCGGTGCGATCGAGCGTATCGAGCACCGCCGCGTCGTCTACCCAGGTCCCAAGCTCCGCGACACCACCGTCGCTAGCCCAAATCAGGAGTTCGATGCCGACACAGCTGCCATGGATGGGAACGACTACGGCCTCGGGGAAAACCATGTCGCGCTCGGGTGCTCCGACGGTCAGCTGCAAGCGCTCAGAGAGGGCCCGGACGTCCGTTGCACAGTCGGGCCAGCACCAGACGCCCCACCAGACGGGGTCTGCGTCGGGACGCGGCAATCTGGCTCGGTCCTCGCGCCATATGCCCGCAAGGGTGAACGCGCGGAACGCTTCGATCGCTTCAACCCGCGCCTGATTGGGCGGATTGCCCTTCACCGACAGCGGCCCCCCCCCGTATTCCGCGATGATCGCTTCGAGGACGTCGCGCTTGTCCTGCGGAACGTGGACGACGATGTCACGCCCGCCATCCTCCCGCGCCCGTTGCGTTCCTTGCCGGATCCCCTTGCTCGGCAAGTCAACCTTCCCGTTGCCGTCGGCCGTCTGAGTGACGACCACGTAGGTGCCCTCGGGTCGTTTGATTTCGGCGGGAAGGTCCAACTCGCTCTTGATCGCTTCCGCACCCTCAAAGGCGCGCGCGTATTCCTCCCGCAACCTCTGTGCATGGGCAACCCGGTTGCGAACGGCACGCTCGCGCGGCGCACTGTTGCGGGAGACGTACCGCTCACGCGAGACGAACCCGCCGAACTCGAGATGCCGCAAGTCGTAGTCCGGCATGTTTTACCCGGTTTCCATGGTGAAGACGCCGCGCATCGCCTGTCGCGCCGCCAGTTCTTGCAGGAGATCGTCTGTGGCCACCTTTTCCCGCTCGGACAGGATCGCGGCTTTCACGGCCTCCTCGGCCGCGCGCCCGATCTCCGCCTGACTCAGCCCCGTCGCGGCGTCAGCGACCTTCTTCCATGCGATCCGCGGCGCCTTCATCGGTACGAGATGGGCCTGGACGACCGCCTTCACCTGATCCGTCGTCGGCATCTCGAACAGCACGACCTCGTCGAACCGGCGCTGCAGAGCCCCATCCAGGAGATCGGGATGGTTCGTGGCGGCCACTAGCAGGCTGTCCGTCGTCGTCGGCTCCTCCATGAACTGCAGGAAACTGTTAAGGACGCGCCGCATTTCGGCTACGTCGTTCGTCGCCCGTCGATGGCCCCCGACAGCATCGAACTCGTCGAACAAATAGACCGCCCGGCGTCGTAGCGTCTCGTCGAACACTAATCGCATCTGTGACGCCGTCTCCCCCATGAATCGCGTGATCAGCGCCTCCAAGCGGACGACCATCAACGGAAGTTTCAGTTCCCCCGCCAAGGCCTCCGCCGTCATCGTCTTGCCCGATCCCGGCGGACCCGCGAAGAGAAGGCGTCTTGTCGGCACTCGCCCATGCTCGCGCAGGATGGCGCGACGACGTTGTTGGGCCAGCACCACGTCCAGCCGCGTACGCAGCCCGGCCGATAGAACGACATCCCCCAGCCGGACAGCCGGTTCGCGCAGCGTTAGCAGGCCTGCCAGATTGCCCCGCGGTTCGGCCAGCGCCACCCGAACGCTCCGCGCACCGGCACGTTCTCCGCGCAGAGCTTCGACTGCCGCCCGGATCTCCTCGGCGTTCGAGCGATGACCTTGACGCGCCTCGCCTGCCGCAACCTGAAGCGCGATGGCGAGGAACCGGTCCTCGTCCCCCTCCGCACGGCTGTGCAGCATGGACAGAATTTGCTTGGCGTTCGACATCTTTCATGATCCTTTCCCCGAAGCTAGACCAAGGCACATCCGTTGCCAATCTTAGATATAGGAATCCTGATAGACCGTGCCTGATGCCTGTGCGCCGACGTGCAGTCATAGCCTAGGATTTCCTCGAACCTTTCCATCGCTACGGCTGCGGTCAACGAGAGCTTTCGGGACGCGGCGGAGACTTTGAAACTCCCGCTTTCTGCGCATCGCTGACGTTCGCGCTTGGAGCAGCGGAGAACGGTTCACCGTCCGAACTTGCTCGCGCAGGCTTGATACTATGGCAATGAAAGAGCGGGGAGTTGCTTCATGCCACAGCGAAAACCGATGGCGCAGGTGATTGCTGTCTCTCGTACGCGCTCGGCAGCACCGCATCAAAGCCAGGCGGCAGGCCGCTACCGAAGGCCAAGTCGCGGACATCAATCGTGAGAACTTCAAGCACCGGCCGCGCTGCAGTCAACAGCACGAAATTTGTCACGCGCCCCGCAGGAACTTCCGCTGTGGCTGGATAGACGAGCGCCAGGCGATCGCAGCTATAGCGATCGGCATAGGCGTTCATCTGGTACGCATCGGCGCTTGAAACACCGGAATTCGACTTGCCGGTCTCAAGGCGCTTCCACTTCGCATCGAAAATCGCAAGCGCCACGTCGCCTTCAAGAACAGTGATGTCCGGCCGAAGCTGGAACCCCGAAGTGGCGAGATTTTTTAGCGGGCGCTGTAGTCCGACAGAAAAGCGCGGTTCACTGATCGACTGGCATTCGCGTCGGATGCGTAGGCCTAGGACAGTCTCGAAAAGCTTCTCCATGTTGAAGAGCAAAGCAGATCCAGAGGCGTCTCCAATGCGAACATCCGGGAAAAGGCCAGCCAGCAGCCACGCGGCCTTCTGGAACACTGGTTGCCAGTGCTTAATCGTTCGGTCGAGGCGGAGCGCATCCAGATCGCTGACACTAATTTGGACATCGGCCACGTCATCGAAGCGGTGCAGAATGGATGCCACGATTGCGCGTGTCCGCGGGCTTAGGGCGCGGCCATAAAGGCCCCTCAGAGTTTCCTTGAGCGCGCGATTGTAGACGTTGTCAATGCTCCGCTCGTCGAACCGGCACAGCAGCCGTGATCGGTCAAAGGCGTTTGCCCGCAGATGGTCCGTCAATTCGAGTCGCCCACGGACTGCGTTCAAATTCTCCGTTTTCTCAGTATATCGCGCAATTGCCCCGCCACGCAGTGCTGTTTTCATTTGGTCGCAGAAGTCCTCGATGAAGACGTCGAGCAAGTGACTGCGCTGCTGACCTAGAGTGGCTTCGCCCACCCGCTTTGGCCCCAGTTCGCCGGCCCGCGCAAGCAGGCCAATGAGCAGTCCACGCATGTCCTCTGGCGCTTGGGGACCGCTCTCGACCTTCGGAAGTATCTCGATCATCACGTGCGGGGTTTGGATGACCCCACAGAAGGGGCCGAACCGCAGCGCCCGGCGGCCCCAGCTCAGTGCGCCGTTCGGCAATCGTGATGTCAGGCGCGCGATGCTCTCCGCCTCTGCCTCGGTTAAATCGCTGTCAGGCCCGATGCTTACCGTGTCACGCTCTTGAAACGTCAGCGGTCTCATTCCGGCATCTCATAGATCTTGCGGATCGCGTCAGGGGTGATGTCGTCCTCACGGACGATTTCGAACACCTCGCCGCCGCCAATTTCGTTTGGGTCGGCCATCGGGAACAGGAGATCGGCCCTTTGCGTGTGCGCGCGCACGATCTGGAATTCCTCGCCGACAGTCTGGTCGGCCAGTACGAGTCGGATCTGACGCCAATCGTCGTAGAAGGCCTCCTGCAAGAATGGGAGGATTTCGCGCGCAAACACCCTACGCAGCTGAGCGAACGACTTTACCTTGTAGAGGTAGCTGTGCCCCAGCGTCTGGTCGCGATGCAACAAGCGAGAAAGGCGCGCATTCAATGCGCCGAGCAACTGCCGCAAGTCGATCGTGCCCCCAGCGCCGTCCTCCACAGTGCCCAGAAGCTCTGGCTTGGGTGTGAGCTCATCGAACCGGAAACGCCGACGCAGTGCGCTGTCGAGGAGCGCGATTGAGCGGTCCGCAGTGTTCATCGTGCCGATCACATCGACATTTGTCGGCACGCCGAACCGCTCGCCAGAATAGGGCAACGTCACTTCAAGGCCCTTGCAGCCGGGCACTCTCTTGCCTGAGCTATCGGTCACGATGCGCTTGTCGACCTCTACCAGCGAGATCAGCTCGCCGAAGATCTTGGCGATGTTGCCGCGATTTATTTCGTCGATGAAGAGGGCAAAGCGCTTGTCCGGAGACCGCCGCGCCCGTTCGCAGAGGCGCTTCAACACACCGGGCCGAACCTCGTAGGTGATGACGCCCTTCTCGGTCACCGGGCGGATACCCTCTACAAAATCTTCATAGGCGTAGCTCTGATGGAACGTGATGAACTCGAAGCGGTCTGCCGCCTGTTCCTGATAGTCCGGCAGATAGTCGTTCATCAGCCGATAGGTCTTGCCGGTTCCGGGCGGGCCGTAGAGGATCAGGTTCAGGGCCTCCCCGGCCGGGCGTGTTGGCTTCATAACGGCGGCGATCTCATCGGTGACAGCTGACGATCCCGTAATCAGGGACAGCGCCTTCCAGAGCCTCTCGAGCGTCCGTGCAGACTTGCTCTTGATCTCGATCCCCGAGGATTGCGGATTCCACTCCTGACCAGATTCCAGGCGTTCCAGTTCTTCGAGCGTCACGATGGGGTCGGACGTTGCGTCCCGGATGGCATCGAAAGCGACATCGATGAACCGCGTCGTATCGCCTGCTTCTTTGCGCGTCTCGTCCCAGTGCGCGGCCTCATAAGGCGCGCGGGTTACCTTGCCAACGGCGACGACGCCCTTCGGCGCTGTACCCGTCCGCATCAGGAAGACGCGGTCGCCTTCGCGAGGCTTCGACGATCCGCAGCGCCACCGATTGTCGGCTTTCTCACCTGTGATCGTCGTGGCCCTGTCAAATGCAAGCGTGTCCCAGGTCCATTTAGAGGGGTTCCAGCTCAGCAGCCAGTTTTTGGTCTGGGTCTTCCATTGGGCCTCAAACGCCTCTTCGTAAAAGTCGAATTCGGCACCGTGTTCTTCTTCGAGACGACGGCGCAGGTCGAGCAAGGTCCGGTCAATTTCAGTGGTACTCCACTTCCGAATTTCCCTTTCCGGTGTGTCACCAAACCCAGCAAGGATCCGGCGCTTATCGCCTTCTGAACTAACGCGCTCGAAGCTGTCAGGAAACAGAAGGTGCGAAAGAATATGGATCAGCTGCCTTTGGCGCGCTTCCGGTAAGCCGCTCAGCCAACCTGAAAATACCAATGGGTCCGAGACTATTTCCTTGCGGGCGGCGGCATCGTAACGCTTAAAATCGCGCAGCGCACCGATCAGGAAAACTAACTCGCGCCACCTGTGCGTGTTGTAGGCGGTTCCGGCGGAGCCGATCCCCTCCAGGACCATATTATCCAGAAGCGGATGGGTTGCGTCCAGTTCCTCTCCTGACCATGAATAGATCTCACGAACATTTTCCCGTTTTTTGGCAGCGCCAATATTCGACGGAAAGAGGAGCAGCAACCATAAACATTCGGCCATCAACCGGCGGCAATCTGGTGAGCCTTCCGATAACTGCACCTTCAGCTTTGATAGAAAGTCACCCTCTCCCGCGTCGAGGTTTTTCACGAACCTCTGGTCGAGTTCATCAAGGTGAACCAGCGACCAGAGGTTTTCGTCGCTTGATAATATTGAGTCATCCGCAAGAAGGCTGCGATTTTTCCATTTAGCTGCGGCGCTATAGATCGGAGAGAATTCTCTGTGAGGATTGAATCTTGACACTCTCTATCGCTCCTATCCGCCGAATTTCATACCTGAATTAGCCAGCGCAATTCGCTGCTAATTCTTCGAAATTGTACTCTAGCGGCTTCCCCAAAAAGTGCAAAGTCGCGCCTGCATCTGTCCTTTGCCCGCCCTCTTCGCATTGCGGAACGTGGAATCATTCCATGAGCTGACGTGCATCTGCCGGAGGGCGTCCAAGCCACTCATCCAGTTTGGACCAGCGGCGTCGTCCTGATACGTTCTTCACGGCGATGGCGACCGCCTTTCGTTGGCCGACAATCACCACGAGGCGCTTGCCCCGGGTGATCCCGGTATAGAGTAGGTTGCGCTGCAGCATTGCGTAGTGCTGCGTCAGGACCGGGATGACGACGGCGGGATATTCCGATCCTTGGCTTTTGTGGATCGTCGCGGCGTAGGCCAGCACGAGCGTGTCGAGTTCCCCGAACAGGTAGCTCACGGTCCGGCCGTCGAAACTGGCGGTCAGTACTCCCTCGTTGAGATCGACACTTTCAACGTAGCCGATGTCGCCGTTGTAGACCTCTTTGTCGTAATCATTTTCGATCTGCATGACCTTGTCGCCTGGCGCGAAGGTCGAGCCGAAGCGCTCAACCTTGTTTTCCCCCAAGGGGTTCAGGGCGGCCTGAAGCTCGATGTTGAGCGAGCGGGCACCGACACCGCCACGGTTCATTGGACAGAGAACCTGAATATCCCGAATGGGGTCCAAACCGAAGCGCTTGGGGATCCGGTTTTTTACCAAGTCCAGTGTTCGAGCGACGGCCTGCTCCGGGTCTTCGGCCGGAACAAAATAGAAATCGCTCTCGCTGTCCGGCTTGGTCAGGTCTGGTATCTGGCCTTGGTTGATCCGGTGGGCGCTGGTGATGATTTTGCTCTGGGCGGCTTGGCGAAACACTTCCGTCAGCCGCACGACCGGAATCGCGTTCGATCCGATGATATCGGCCAGCACCTGTCCGGGGCCGACGGAGGGCAACTGGTCGATGTCACCGACGATCAGGACCGCAGCGTGATTTGGCACAGCCTTGAGCAGCGAATGCATAAGGGAGATGTCGACCATCGAGCTTTCATCAACGACCAGCAGATCGCACTCGAGCGGGCTTTCCTCGTTGCGCTTGAAACCGAATGTCTTCGGATCGATTTCAAGCATGCGGTGGATGGTCTTTGCCTCCATGCCGGTCGCTTCCTTCATCCGCTTGGCCGCCCGCCCGGTTGGAGCGCACAGCAGCAGCATGACCGCTTTCGCCGCAAGGATCTGCAGGATCGAGTTCACGATGGTAGTCTTGCCCACGCCGGGGCCGCCCGTGATCACCATGACCTTTGAGCGAAGCGCGAGACGAATGGCCTCAGCTTGGGTCGGAGCAAGGGTCAGACCGGTCTTCTTCTCGATCCAGGGAAGTGCCTTGTCGGCATCGATATCAGGCCAGGGACGAGGGCCCGAGACGAGATGGCGGAAACGATCCGCGACACCTTTTTCTGCATGGTAAAGCCCGCTCAGGAAGACGCACGGGGTATCGGCCACGGTATCGGCCGTCACGGTGCCTTCGGTCAATTCCAGGTCGATGGCTGTCTGGATCAGGTCGTCGGGAACTTCGAGCAGTTTGATGGATAGCGGGATCAGCTCAGCAAGCGGCAAACCGCAATGACCGTTGCCCATAGCTTCGGTCAACGCGTAGGAAATTCCGGCTCGCACACGGATCATGGCGGTCTTTTCGATCCCGAGTTTCTCGGCGATGACATCTGCCGTTCGGAACCCGATGCCGCGAATATCCCGCGCCAGGCGATAGGGATCTTCGCTCATTACCTGAACGGCGTCGACGCCATAGGTCTTGAAGATGCGCACGGCCCGGGCAGTCCCAACCCCATGACTGTGCAGAAACACCATGATCTCGCGGATGACCTTCTGATCTGCCCAGGCGGACGTGATCTTGTCGGCCCGCTTCGGCCCGATGCCATCGACTTCCCGCAAGCGCGCGGGCTCGGCCTCAATCAGGTCAAACACGTCCTTGCCGAACATCTTGACCATCCGCTTGGCGTAGACCGGCCCGATGCCCCGGATCATGCCGGAGCCCAGGTATTTCTCGATGCCATCAAGGGATGTCGGTGCGGAGGTCTTCAGGAAGCGTGCACGGAATTGCAGCCCATGCGTATGATCGTTGGTCCATTCGCCTGATGCGGTGACCCATTCCCCGGCCGAGATCATCGCCGCGTGACCGATTGTGGTGACGAGGTCGCGGTGCCCGCGCGCCTTGATACGCAGCACGCAGAAGCCGGAGTCCTGGCTGTGGAAGGTCACGCGTTCGACGAGCCCGGCAAGGACCTCCTGGCGCAGATCACCTGCGGCAACGAATGCCGCTGGCGCTTCCCACATGCCCCGATCCTTACGGCTATCGTCCATCCCGCTCCCGTTCAACGCTTGCCCCATAGCTTGCAATGTCTCTTGCGCGACATCGGCCCATATCCGAGCCACCTGTCACATCTCGCGTCCGTACCACCGCACGCGACCAATGATGTTGACCTCTCCTGCCGTGCATTCATAAGGCGCATAGCGCGCATTGTCCGAAATGATGCGCACGCGGGGCGGTTCACTCATGGGGACATGCTCGAGCTGCTTGGCTACCAGCCCCATGCCATCATGCAAGACGAATACTCCGGAAGGGGATGGGTTGCGCTGGTTCATGTCGACCAGGATCGTGTCGCCGTCATTGAGCGTCGGCAACATGCTGTCGCCCTGAACGGCCATGACGCGCAGCATGGATGGCGCGGCTTTCAGGCGATCCCGGATCCAGGCCCTGCGGAAATGGAAATCTCGACCGGAGCGTTCCTCGGCCTGCTCCACCACGGCGCCGCCACCCATCGACGGACGCACCGCGACATACTGGATTGCAACGAACTCGTTGTGGTAGTCGTCGGTGATCGGATCATCGCCGTGGACCGTGCCCTTCCCAGTAAGCAACCATTCGAGCTCGACCTTCACGACACCTGCAACGCGGGTGAGTTTCTCGAGGTTGGGCACCAGCGACTTGCCGCGCAGGATGTCATAAACGAAGGATCGGTTGAGGTCAGATTCTCGCGCCACGTCGGCAACCGACATGCCAAGCTGGCGTATCCGCGCTCTGAGCCGTTCGTGCATTTGCACTGACATCTTTATCCCCAACATTGGTAGTTCTGTGGAAAAAACAGGATTGCGACACGCCTGTCAAGAATATAGAACAAAAGTAGAACAAAAAGAGGCGAAGGGAATCGTTGGCATGCGTATCGAGCGGGACTGTTTCGAACTTGGGGAGGTCGCAGAGGAGTGGGAAATTTCCGACGCGGAGATCCGGTATCTCGTTGCCAATGGCACGCTAAAACTGTCGGTTCGGCTCGTGGCGCAGCGGGCCCGCCTGTCGAGCATGGAGGAGACACAGGAAGGGGAGCCGATGTGGGTTCCGTTTGAAGAACGGGAGTTCAACGGGCTTGCCGACCTGTCGTTGCGGGACGCGTTTCTTCTTGTTCGGGACGGCGAGGCCGTCGTCCGGGATGTCTTTCTGCCGGACAGCATCCGCCTCAGCCTGCGGGGTGGTGACGGCTTGCTCCTGTCCCATGCCGATACGCTGGTGCGCCGGGAACACTTCGACGTGGTTGAGCGCAATGTACTGAACCAAAGCGGTCCCTCTGGGAAGGACGCATTTGATTTCAGGCAGTTCGTTTATGACGGCGAGGAGTTTGCATTCACGTTCCAGCAGGCCCGCGCGCTGGAGTTTGCGTTGAACGCTACCCGTGCCGGCGCACCGGATCAGCACTACCTCGAGATTCTGAAAGCCGCCGGATCGGCATCCCAGCGGATCGGCAGCCTCTTCAGCCGCAAGCCCTCGTGGACCCGGCTCTTGCTCAGGACCTCCGGTCGTCGCGGATGGTATTATCTCGACCCGGCCTTTGTCGTCTGGTTGACCCGCAGCGCCTGATCGGCCCGCTACACTGGATCCTGCCCGCCTTGATGGCGGGCTTTTTTGATTCTGGGGATTCGGCTTGAAGGCTCGAGTCGGTCTGCATCTCGTATGCATCCCGACTGCACCTCGTAGGTGCTTGTACGCGTTCGTCTGCGCTTGTTTGTCCGGATGGAAATTCCATTGGATAAACAAGGCGTAAGAAAAACCGAATGTGCATCCCACATGTGGGACGACCGCATACCTAGGGATTGGCATCACTGCTCCATCACATCCCGATGGAGACGCCGATGTCCGACACATTTCTAAATCAATCGCGATTGGCCAGCCGCTGGCATCTCAGCCCGCGTACCCTCGAGCGCTGGCGCTGGAAGGGAGAAGGGCCTGCGTACCTGAAGCTCGGTGGGCGCGTTGTATACCGGATCGAGGACATCCTTGCCTATGAACAGGCCCGGGAACGCCAGAGCACCGCGCACGTGCCTGCTGCAGGGTCGAGGGCATGAGCCGCCTTCACGCAGTCATGCCCGGCGTGGGGGCTCTGCAGCCTCCCTCGGATAATCCTTGCACCGGGGAGATCGATTTCTGCGCCTGGGTTGCGCAAGCGATGGCTGGCGAGAGGTTGGTGTATCACCGTGGCTTTCTCGCCTTCGATGCGATGGCGCTCTTGTCGGACCTGCCTCCGGGCCGCCAGCGCGCCCTGCGCGACGTCGCCGCCGCAGCCATGCGCGCAGCCGAACAGGACCTCGTCCATCTCGTGCAGGCCCGGCTTGGCCCCGGCCAATTCGCCTACATCGCCGTCGCCCGGCGCAAGCCAAAGCTGCCCGGCGCTCTGTCGGTCCGCCTGCTCCAGCGCATGGCCGCCTGATGTCTGCGCCCCAACCCAAAACCCACAAAAATGGAGTGAACCCCATGCCCTTTCCGCAGAACGCGCCGAGCGTTGATGACCTGCTGAATCTTCCTCTGCCCGAGATTGCTCTGCTGTCACCCGATCTGCTGGCTGCAATGCAGCGAGAAATCAGCGCCGCCAGCAAGCAGATGAAAACCGTTGCCGCACGGTTCAACGCAGCACTTGACGTTCGTTACGCTGCACGCGCCGCCGAGGAGCGCCGCATTTCCGGCAAAGACACTGGAACTGTCCGCTTTGAAGATGGCGATTGCACAATCGTGGCTGATCTTCCGAAACGGATTGATTGGGATCAGGCGAAATTGAGTTCCATGGTCGCGCGCATCATCGCGGCCGGGGACGATCCAGCCCAGTATGTCGACATCGCCTACAAGGTTGCTGAGCGCAAATACGGCGCTTGGCCCGATGCCATTCGCGAGGGTTTTGAGCCCGCGCGCACCGTTCGCACTGGCACGCTGTCCGTCACGCTGATCCCGGCGGAGAAACGGCAATGACGGCGCTGCCTCTCCGCACTGCTGAAAACGTCTCCTCGCGAGCGTTCCCACTCTCTGCCGCAAAACCCATCCCCGAAAGGACACGGCCATGACCGGCGCGCTGCCCATCATCACGGCCGATCAGCGGCTGGCCGAAACGCGCGGCATCAAGGGAGTGATCTTTGGCCCCTCCGGGATTGGCAAGACAACGCTGCTGTGGACGCTGATGGCGACCACGACGTTGTTCTTCGATCTCGAAGCCGGGGATCTGGCGATCGAGGGCCTTGCCATCGACGTGATCCGCCCGCGCACATGGAAGGAATGCCGCGATTTTGCGGTGTTCATCGGCGGGCCCAATCCGGCGCTGCGCGGCGAACAGCCCTACAGCCAGGCGCACTATGACGAGGTCTGCGGTCGGTTTGGCGATCCGGCCGTGCTCGGTAAATACGACACGGTCTTCATCGACTCGATCACTGTGGCGGGGCGGCTTTGCTTTCAGTGGTGCAAGGGCCAGCCCGAGGCGATGTCGGAGAAGACCGGCAAGCCGGATGTGCGGGGCGCTTACGGTCTGCATGGCCGCGAGATGATCGCTTGGCTCACGCACCTGCAGCACACCCGCGGCAAGAACGTCTGGTTCGTGGGGATCCTCGACCAAAAGCTCGATGACTTCAATCGCAAGATCTTCGTGCCGCAAATCGATGGCGCCAAGACCGGCCTCGAGCTGCCCGGGATCGTCGATCAGGTCATCACCATGATCGATGTGCCCGATGCGCAGGGTCAGCCCCAGCGGGGCTTTGTCTGCCAGACGCTGAACCCTTGGGGCTATCCGGCCAAGGACCGCTCTGGGCGACTTCAGCTGCTGGAACCCCCGCATCTGGGTCAGCTGATGGAGAAGATCCGCGGCCCTCTGATCCCCGCGGAGCGTCGCCTGACCTTCAAACCGCCGGTGCTGCCCGTGCCATCGGCGACCGGCGGCACCGGCCCATCCAACACCCCGAACGCAAACTGAAAAGGACAAACCCGATGACTGGACTCTGGAACGACTTCAACGACGCAACCTCCAACAGCGATGTGATCCCCAAAGGCACGCTGGCCAAGGTGCGCTTGACGATCCGCCCCGGCGGCTTTGACGATCCGTCGCAAGGCTGGACCGGCGGCTATGCCAAGCGCGGTGCGACCGGCGCGGTCTATCTTGACGCCGAATACACCGTGCTCGAGGGAACTTATGCCAAACGCAAGATCTGGTCGCTGATCGGGCTTTACAGCCCGAAGGGCCCGGATTGGGGCAATGCCGGGCGCGGCCTGATCAAGGGCATCCTGAACTCGGCGCGTGGCATTGCCGACAAGGACAACTCGGCACAGGCACAGGCGAAGCGCCGGATCAGCGGTTTTGCCGAGTTGGACGGGATCGAGTTCATCGCCCGGATGGACATCGGGTCCGACACCAACGGTGAGGACAAGAACGAGGTTCGCAGCGCCGTCACACCTAGCCACCGCGATTATGCCCAGCTGATGGGGCACGGAGCGGCTGCCCCAGCGCAAGTATACGGCCAACCCCCGGCAACCAGCACGCCGCAGCAGGTGCATGTCGCCCCGGCTCAGGACCACACCGCACCCGCGCCGCAACCTCAGGCACCGCAAACCGCTGCGACCCCCGGATTTGCTGGGCGTCCCAGCTGGGCCGAGTGAGGGCTGAACGATGCGTCTCCGTCCTCGTCAGAAAACCTTCGTCGAGCGCAGCCTTGCTGCGCTTGGCACCCACGGCAATACGCTGGGCATCGCCCCGACCGGCGCAGGAAAGACGATCATGCTGTCGGCGGTCACCGGCGAAAGCATCGGCAATACCGATGCCAAGGCCTGCGTGCTGGCCCACCGTGACGAGTTGACCGATCAGAACCGGAACAAGTTTGCCCGGGTCAATCCCGGCCTGACCACGTCGGTGGTCGATGCCAGCGCCAAGTCATGGGCGGGTCAGGTGACCTTCGCCATGGTGCCGACACTGGCTCGGATCGGCAATCTCGACGCCATGCCGCAGCTTGATCTGCTGGTGATCGACGAGGCGCATCATGCCGTGGCGGCCAGCTACCGCCGCATCATCGACCATGTCCGCAATGCCAATCCTGACGCCCGCATCTTCGGCGTCACAGCAACCCCGAACCGGGGCGACAAGAAGGGTCTGCGCGAAGTGTTCGATAATGTCGCCGACCAGGTGCGTCTGGGCGAGTTGATCGCCTCGGGCCATCTGGTCCCGCCGCGCACCTTCGTGATCGATGTCGGTGTGCAGGACAAGCTGCGCGCTGTGCGCAAGTCGCTGGCGGATTTCGACATGGCAGAGGTTGCGTCGATCATGGACCGCGCTCCGGTGACCGACGAAGTGATCCGACACTGGAAGGAGAAAGCAGGTGACCGTCAGACCGTGGTGTTCTGTTCCACCGTCGCCCACGCCGCCCATGTCACGGAGGCTTTCAACGCCGCAGATGTGCCTGCCGGGCTGATTCATGGCGATCTGCCGAATGATGATCGCCGCGATATTCTGGCCGCCTACGCCGCCGGAGAGATTCGCGTGATCTTAAACGTGGCCGTGCTGACCGAAGGCTGGGATCACCCGCCGACCTCCTGCGTCGTGCTGCTTCGGCCCTCATCCTACAAATCCACCATGATCCAGATGGTCGGGCGCGGCTTGCGAACCATTGATCCGGAGGAACACCCCGGCGTCGTCAAGACCGACTGCGTCGTGCTGGATTTCGGCACGTCCAGCCTGATCCACGGCACACTTGAGCAGGATGTCGATCTCGACGGCAAAACCGAGACTGGTGAGGCCCCGACCAAAGTGTGCCCGGCCTGTGGCGCCGACATTCCTCTGGCCTGCTTTGAATGCCTGCTCTGCGGTGAGGTTCTTGGCGACGATGAAGACGGCGAGGCCGATGCGCAGGGACGCGCCGAGTTGACCGGCTTCATCATGACGGAGATCGACCTTCTGAAGCGATCAAGCTTCGCCTGGATCGATCTCTTCGGGGCTGATGACGCGCTGATGGCCAACGGGTTCAACGCCTGGGGCGGCATCTTCTTCCTAGAAGGTCGCTGGCATGCGGTCGGCGGCGCAAAGGGCCAAAGCCCCCGCTTGCTGGGCATCGGCGAACGGACCGTCTGCCTCGCGCAGGCCGATGATTGGCTTAACGAGGTCGAGACCGATGAAAGCGCCTTCAAGACCCGTGGCTGGCTGAACCAGGCCGCCACGGAAAAGCAGCTGCAATATCTGCCGCCCGCCTATCGGCAGGATTACGGCCTGACCCGCTATCACGCTTCGGCGCTGATGACATTCACTTTCAACAAGCGGGCGATCCGTCATCTCGTCATGACCGCCGCGCCCGAACAGCGCAGGGCCGCATGAGCCATGTCGCGCAAATCCCGCCCCCGACCACCAAGGCTGCGGATCGCTCGGGCCCTGATCGCCACTGGCATCCACGCTTCATGCCCTGTGCCGTCTGCCTGCGCCCCGCGAGCGGCTTCGGCTTCTTCAACCCCCACACACTGCGCCCGCGCGAACACCGCTGGTTCTGCTCGATGCCCTGCCAGGGGTTCTTCGCCATGCGCTTCAGAAAAGGAATGACCATGATCGGAACGACCGACGAAGAACGTCTCGCCATTGCGCTCGTGATGAAGCGTCTCGGCCAGACCATGGACCAGATCGGCTGGAACAAACGCCTGTGCGATCTGAACGAGACCGAGGTGACCGCCCTGATCGAGGAGGTGCTCGAAGGCTACGGTGCCGAGATGTCGCGCATCGCAAGATCCGAGGAGGCGCCCTTCTGATGCTGGATTACAATCACCGGCCCAGCTTCGCCGAGAAGGTGAACGTCGCCGTCGACGCAGCCCTGACCGCTGACAATGCCACACGCCCCTCGCGCGATTATCTCGGCGGGTCACGCCTTGGCCACGCCTGCGAACGCGCCTTGCAGTTCGAGTTCACCCACGCACCGAAAGACGAGGGCCAGGAGTTCTCCGGGCAGTTGCTGCGCATCTTCGCCATCGGCCATTCGCTCGAGGATCTGGCAGTGGCCTGGCTGCGCGGCGCTGGCTTCGATCTGTATACCCGCAAGGGCAATTGCCCCGATGGTGGCCAATTCGGCTTCTCTGTCGCTGGCGGGCGCATCTGCGGCCATGTCGACGGCATCATCGCCGCAGGGCCAGAAGGTCTCGGGCTGGCCGTTCCCGCGCTCTGGGAATGCAAGACGATGAACGCCAAGAACTGGCGCGCCTGCGTCAAGGAGGGCGTGACCAAATCAAAGCCGGTCTATGCCGCGCAGATCGCTGTCTATCAGGCGTACATGGAGGCAACCGTGCCTGGCATCAGCGCCGCGCCAGCCCTGTTCACCGCGATCAACAAGGACACGGCCGAGCTGCACCACGAGCTGGTGCCCTTCGATGCCGATCTGGCGCAGCGCATGTCCGACCGCGGCGTTCGGATCCTGCAGGCCACCGACGCAGGTGAGTTACTGCCGCGTGTGGCACAAAACCGCGACTTCTTCGAATGCCGTTTCTGCCCATGGGCGATGCGCTGCTGGGGGCTTGCGGTGTGAGCGACGAGAACATCATCCACTTCAGTCCCTGGCAAGATTTCAACGACGCACCCTCGTTCGAGGATCCGTTCGATGTCGAGCCCGATCTCGTCCAGATCGAAACCTTCATTGACGTCGTGTTCGGCTATTGTGAGGGCCAGATCCCGGTCCGAGGCTTTGTCGATATGGGACAAGGTAAAGAGGGCCGACCACACAACATCTGGATCGACGCCGACGCCACAGCGCCAACCAAGCTCGCGACCTTCGCCAATTGGGCCTGGCGCGAAGGGGCAGCCGTCTATGTGATCCCCGGCACGGTCGCTGGGGCCGGACAGGCCAAATCCGCCGATGTGCTGCAGATGCAGGCGCTTGTCGTCGATCTCGATGCCGGCGATATTTCCGCCAAACTCGATCATCTGCTGCACCACCTAGGTCAGCCCACTCTGATCATCGAGAGCGGCGGGCGCACCTCTCAAGGGGCCAACAAGCTGCATGTCTGGTGGCGGATGACCGAACCCGCCGAAGGAACTGCACTGGCTGAGCTTTGCCGCCTGCGGGGTGAGATCGCTCTCAAGGTTGGCGGCGACACGCATTTCCGCTCCGCCCACCAGCCGATCCGCGTGGCGGGATCGGTTCATCACAAGCATGGCCATCAGCGCCTTGTGCAAATCCGCGAACACCATCCCATTGAGGTCGATCTTGAGGAGTTCGGAGACAAGGTAGCGGAGATGCCGCCCATGTCGGGCGTTGGCATGGCCACTACCAATGCTGCTGCACCCGGCAAGCCGACGCTGGACGCGGTGCTGACAACGCCGGTGCGCGAGGGTGATCAGGATGACTGGAGCCGCTTCACAGGGGCCAGCGTCGCCATCGGTCATTTCCTGCGCATGGTCCATGACGGCAGGATGTCGCCTGATGAAGGATGGGAGGCGATCCGTGGCTACAATGCAGCCGCCCTGCGCCCGAGCTGGCCGGAGGATCGCCTGAAAGCGGAATCCGAGCGTCTCTGGGCCAGACACATCGAAAAGAACGGCCCGCCGCTGATCCGTCTTGAGACATCCGCCGCAGCACAAAACCAGCCGGGGCCGTTGTCGTCGTTCATGCTGGGCGCTTTGCTCGACGACCGATCCCCCATGCCGGAGGATATCATTGCGCCAAGGGTGCTCACCCCCGGCGGCATGCTAGTGCTCGGCGGGGCCCCAAAGGTCGGTAAAAGCGATTTCCTGATCTCCTGGCTCGTGCACATGGCAGCCGGGATCCCGTTCCTCGGTTTTACCCCGCCACGACAGTTGCGGGTGTTCTACCTGCAGGCGGAAATCCAGTATCATTATCTGCGCGAACGCCTTCAGCAGATCGCGCTTCCGCCGGAGGTCATCGCCGCTGCCCGCGAAACTTTTGTCGCGACGCCCAAGCTGAAGCTGCTGCTGAATGAGGCGGGCATCGCCAAGGTCATCGAGGCAATGCGTGCGGCGTTCCCGGATGCACCGCCCGACATTCTTTGCGTCGACCCGATCCGCAACCTCTTTGACGGTGGCCCGGACGGCGGCGGCGAGAACGACAACGACGCCATGATGTTCTTTCTCAAGGACCGGGTCGAGGTGCTGCGCGATGTCATCAATCCCGACTGCGGCGTGATCCTGGCCCACCACACAAAGAAGCTCGGCAAGCAGCAAGTGAAGGACGATCCGTTTCTGGCCTTGTCCGGGGCCAGCGCACTGCGCGGTTTCTACACCTCGGGGCTGCTCATGCATCGCCCCGATGAAGACCGAAGCGAACGCAGGCTGGAGATCGAGTTGCGAAACGGCCCGGCGCTGGCGGGAAAGCTGATCGACAAGGTAGGTGGCCGTTGGGTTGAGTTGAACCCGATGAGCGAGCGCCTGGTGCGCAAGGAAGTGGGCGCAAGGCTCGATGCCGAACGGCTGCGCAAGCATGATGTCATTCTGGGTATGTTGCTGGACGAGGCAGCGGGCGAGCGGCTTTACACCGCGATGCAGTTCTCCGAGACCTTTGAGAACCGGGGTGGTCTGGGCAGCAAGCATACCATCCGAGAGCGCCTCAGCGTCCTCTCCACTAAGGGGTTCGTGAAATTCCTGCGCGATCCCTCGGGGTTCGGCTTCCCCATCACCCGGTCCCGGTTTGGCTATCTCTGCGTCGAAGGCATGCAGTTTGGCGCACCCGTCGATGAGGTCGATCCAACCACTGGCGAGGTCACGACAACGACCCGGTCAGTCCAGCCCAGCCACTTCAAATGCCCCCAATCCGGGCTCAGCCTTCAGGTCGAAAACCCTGCTGTCTGGGTCTACCCGGAGGGGCTTGAAGGCGACCTCACACATATGAGTGAGGCCTAGCACATATGTCTTCACCAACAGCGCACTCAATGAAATCAATGGCTTGCGGGAAAATAAGTGTTAGGTCCCTAACTCATACCCGAAGACTTCATGAAGTCTTATTTCTGAATGAAATCAGCACCTTGTCTCTCTCGGAACAGTTAGGTGTCAAACCCCCATACTACGTATGGGGAGGCCAACCCGCAGGTTTGGCCCCTTTCCCCATCCGTATGGGATATCCGCGCGCTCCCCCCTGAGGGCGGATCAGTCGGACGACGATGGCCCGTACCGCCAAGCACAACGCCACCGTCGCCCTCCACCAAAAACGAATCCCCCCTTACTCAACGGAGACCCATCATGGCGTTGACGACTCTGACTCTGACCGAGCCCCAGGCAAAGCCCCCATTGTCGGGCGCATCCTCCCGGCTCATGGCAACCCTCGCGCTTGATCTCGGCACAGCAACCGGTTGGGCGCTGCGCGATCACACCGGGTTGATCACCAGCGGCACAGCCAGCTTCCGGCCCGGCCGCTTCGACGGTGGCGGCATGCGCTACCTGCGCTTCACCAACTGGCTGACTGAAATCGATCGGCTGTCGGGCCCGGTGGAGACGATCTGGTTCGAGGAGGTCCGGCGCCATGCCGGCACCGACGCGGCCCATGTCTATGGAGGCCTGATGGCGACCCTGACCGCATGGGCCGAGCTGCGCGGCGTGCCTTATCAGGGCGTGCCTGTGGGCACGATCAAACGCCACGCCACCGGCAAGGGCAATGCACCGAAGCAGGCGATGATCGACGCGGCCCGAGCCCGCGGGTTCAGCCCTGCGGACGACAACGAGGCCGATGCCATCGCGATCCTGCTCTGGGCAATCGAGACCGGCGGAGGTGTGGCATGAGGTTTTACCCCAAAGGCTATGGCGGCCAGCGCCGGGATCCCGATCAAGTCAAGCGGGAGGGTTGGAAGGAACAGGGCGTGCTGGCTGTTGCCGTCGATGACCATCGTCTGACCTGGCCTGAGCGGGAGCTCATTCGCCAGATCGGCGAGAAACTCTATGGCAAGCGGCCCGAAGGTCTGGAGGTGCGCAATGGCTGATTGGACCCCAAGCATCGTCGAAGCCCGGCTGGCCGAGGCCGCATGGGTTCTCAAGCGCATGCCCGAGCCGCGCCTGTCGGGGTATTTCAGCACCTGGCCCGAGTTCGTCTACAGCTTCGCGGACAAGGTCGAACAGGAACCCAAGCCCATGCGGGTGCTGCCCTCGCCGCAGGCAATCAGCCGGATGGAGGAGACGCTGACCTGGACCGCCTGCCTCGAGCCCATCGACGGCAAGATCGTTTGGCTGCGCGCCTATGGAACGCGTTGGAAAGAAGTTTGCTGGACCGTCGGGCTGCAGCGATCCGCGGCCAACCAGCACTGGCTCTATGGGCTGTCTGTCATCTCGCTGCGCCTCAACAACCGTCGGTTCAGCCGCAACCTATCGAAGCAGGCCGTGATCAAGCTTGCGGGAGCGGTGTAGAGGATCGCGCTGGATAGGAAAGTGTCCGCCGGACACTTTTCGAAGGGACATAAACCGGCTCCTGAGGGTATGAATTGGATATACTCGGGAGAGGCGCGCGCGGGACGGCCCGCGCCGCTGGACCCCGGGGTCCAACCAAGGGTCCATCTGGGGTCCAGGCGTCTAACCCACTGACTTTACGGGTCCTTCCTGCACATAAACGTATACGGGGGGGCGCAGCGCGCAATATCGCCAGCGACAGGGCCGGTTTTTTGGGAAGCCACCCTGGCGGGCATCCACAAGCGATCTTCTGAAAACCACAACAAAACAAACTCTTGGACCCGGACACCCCGGCGGCCGCTGGACCCTTTGCGGAGTCCAGGCTGGCGGCCGGTGTCCGGAGTCCAGGGGTTCACCCCATTGAGGCGAACCGACATCATGACGCTGAGCTTTGCCCCGGACGCGATCGAGACCTGGCCGCTGGCCAAGCTCCAGCCCTACGCGAAAAACGCAAAGGCGCACGGGGCGAATCAGGTCGCGAAGATCGCCGCCAGCATGGCCGAATTCGGCTGGACCGTTCCCTGTCTGGTTGCCGACGACGGCGAGTTGATCGCGGGCCATGGCCGGGTGCTGGCCGCAACGCAACTCGGGCTGACCGATGCACCGGTGATCGTGCTCGGGCATCTGACCGAGGCGCAGCGCCGGGCTTACCGGATCGCGGACAACAAGCTGACGGAACTCGGGACATGGGACGAGACGCTGCTGTCGGCCGAGCTCAACGACCTGCTGGCCGAGGATTACGACCTGTCGCTCATTGGCTTCGATGACGCTGAACTCGAGGCGTTGTTGGCCGGAGATGTCGATCCTGAAACCGCATCCCGCGAGGGCGAGGACGATGTTCCGGAGACTCCTGAAACCCCGATCAGCCGTCCCGGCGATCTATGGGTGCTTGGCAAGCATCGACTGCTCTGCGGTGACGCCACCGTGGCCACCGATATCGAGCGGATGCTGGGTGATGTGAAGCCGCTCCTGATGGTGACCGATCCGCCCTATGGCGTCGAATACGATCCCGGCTGGCGAAACAAGGCAGGTGCCGCTGCGACCAAGCGGACCGGAAAGGTGCTGAACGATGACCGCGCTGACTGGCGCGAGGCCTGGGCGCTATTCCCAGGCGACGTCGCCTACGTCTGGCATGGAGCACTGCATGCGACCACCGTCGCCGACAGCCTGACTGCCTCAGGCTTCAACATCCGATCCCAGATCATCTGGGCCAAGGACCGCCTGGTGCTGAGCCGCGGCGACTACCACTGGCAGCACGAACCATGCCTTTATGCCGTGAAAAAAACCGGCAAGGGCCATTGGGCGGGTGATCGCAAACAGACGACGCTCTGGCAGATCGCAAACAAGGATCAGGATGCCGAAACCGTCCACGGGACCCAGAAGCCCGTGGAATGCATGCGCCGCCCGATCCTGAACAATTCCAGCCCCGGACAGGCCGTTTACGAGCCCTTCATGGGGTCCGGCACCACTTTGATCGCGGCCGAAACGACAGGTCGCGTCTGCTACGGGATCGAACTCAATCCGGCTTACGTCGATGTCGCCGTGGAGCGGTGGCAACAGTTCACGGGAAAGGACGCCGTTCTCTCTGGCTCCGATGAGACGTTCAACGAAATCAAGATCAAAGACGATTGAGGCATGCATGACCTGGCTCTATTTTCCTCCGGGCGCACTTCCGGAACCGAAGACGCTTGCCTATTCGGCCTCTCTCTGTGTTCCGGAGCTGGCGGCATCGACCTCGGGCTCACTATCGCCATCCCCGGATATCGAACTGTGGGCCATGTCGAACGGGAAACCTTCGCCGCAGCCACTCTCGTGGCGCGGATGGAAGACGCGTCCCTGGATTGCGCGCCTGTCTGGGACGACGTTGGAACCTTCGACGGCCGCCCGTGGCGCGGCGCGGTGGACATCGTCACTGCGGGCTATCCGTGCCAGCCGTTCTCGGTTGCAGGCAAACGACAGGGCGCGAATGACCCGCGCCATCTCTGGCCCCATGTTGCCCGGATCATCAACGAGGTCGAGCCGCCCTTCGTCTTCCTCGAGAATGTTGGCCATCATCTCCGCCTCGGCTTCCCCGAAGTCGCCACAGGGCTGGTCGGCATGGGCTACAAGCTTGCGGCAGGCCTCTTTACGGCGGCGGAAGTCGGAGCGCCGCACAAACGCGAGCGGCTGTTCATACTCGCCATCCGCGAGGGGGACGACCTGGCCGACCCCGCGCGCCTGCTCTGGAACTCGGTCGAGTGGCGGCAACCGGACCGAGATGTTGCGGCTATGGCCGACGCCCCGCGCCAGCGCCAACGAGAACCGGCAGACCAAACCGACGCCCTCGCAGGAAGCGGGCAAGCATGGGATGAACCTCGCGACGACTGCTGCGCTCTGGCCGACACCGCAGACCGACAGCTTTCGGAGCCGTGGCGGCGACCGGAAGCACGAGAAGGGTCTGGGCAGTATGGCGCGGGACTGGCCGACGCCGATGGCGAACGACGGGTGCAAGCCGAGCGCGGGCAATCGCAAGACGGCCGATCTGACCCATGCCAGCCGCATGTGGATGACGCCGACGGCGCGGGATCACAAGGATGGCGCGACGACATTGGCGAACACACCGGTGAACGGCCTGCTTGGCCGCCAGGTCCTGGTGACGCCGATGGCTGGGAACGATACCTCCGATGTGCGCCGGACCTTGAACCCGCTGTTCGTCGAGGCTCTGATGGGCTGGCCCACCGGGTGGACCGGCTTCGCCTCTGTGGCAACGGCGTGGTCCCCCTGGTTGCGGCGCATGCGCTGCGAACTCTCGCAGCTGAACTTCTGGCCGATGGATGAAGGGGTGCCAGTATGAAGCAGTCGCGCCTCATGTCGCTGGTGGAGTCCGTCGCCAATGTGATCGTGGGCTACGGCGTCGCGGTCGTCACGCAGATCTTGATCTTCCCCATCTTCGGGCTGCACACGACGCTGGCGCAGAACCTGAAAATGGGCGCGGTGTTCACAGTGGTGAGCATAGCGCGGTCCTATGTGCTGCGGCGGCTATTCGAGGCAATCCGGGTCAAAACGACGAAGCCGCCGCCCATGAGGAGCGGCGACTCTGCTCGGCGGCGGCTTCCCTACCGCCGGGATTTCAGCGGCGCAGCAGGGCGGGATCAGTCTTCGATCCGATAGACGCGCCCACGTTCCTCTGTCTTTTCTGAGGTGACCTCGAGCCCGAGCTTCTTCTTCAGCGCGCCGGACATGGCACCACGAATCGTATGTGACTGCCATCCGGTTGCGACCATGATTTCCTCGATGGTCGCGCCGCCCTCAGCGCGGAGCATCTCGATTAGCTTTGCCTGTTTGGTCCCATTTCGACGCTGGACGGGTTCCCTTGCGCTATCGGTGCGGGCATTGTCGTTGGGTTCGTCGGTGATCCCGAGGGCGCTGTAAGCCAGCGACGTGGAACGCAGGGTTATCGGCCCGCGCTTTTCGTCGTGCCGCCAGACCGTGTTCAGGTCCGTGGCTGCAATCCCCTCGATGAGCCCCTTCTTCAGGAGGCTCTTGCAGACATTGCCAACAGCGCCGCCCTTGAGGCTGGCGGTGACGGGGAACACTGCCCCGTCTTCCCGCGCGCAGGCGGCGGACAGGATGATGGCTTGTGGGTCGGATAGCTGGATCTGGGTCATTGGTTGTCTCCGGTGTTCGGGCAACGCGGGATGCGGCCCCTTCTACCGGCTGAAGCCCGCAATTGCGGGCCTGCGGGCTGACCGTGCCCAATTCAGATCAGGTCGAGGTCTTTCAGGCAGGTTGCCGCATCGATCAGCTGGCTGGTCGGAACCTTGATGGTGATGGTCATGCTGTCAGCGTAGGCGCGGACATAAACGCCGCCGTCGTCCATCAGGGCGCTTTCGATTTCGTCGAGGACAGTGGTGATGCGGCTTGGGTCGAAATGATCGGGCAGCTTACGGATGGCAATCCGGATGGTGCTGGTTTCCATGGTGCTTACTCCGCGTGCTCGCCTTCGCTGAAGGCGCTGTCGGTGATGCGCTTCAGAAGGCTGGCGTAATCCTCAAGGGTGCCGACCATCGCTCAGCCCGCCTCGTCAGGGGCGCAGTTGAAATGGTCGTCGCTGAGGGCCTGCAGGCGGGCGAGCCTCTCGTCGATCTCGGCCTTCTTGCCAATAAAGGCGTTGAGTGCTGCTTTCTTGTTCCGCGCGGCCTTCTCGGCGCGCAGTTGGTGGCGGGGCGTTGTCTGCGGGTTCAGGCGGGTCATCGTGGCGGCTCCATGGTGAGTTGCATCGTTTTCGTGGAACCACGTTCGCTCTGGTGCGGAGGCTTATCAACACTATAAGCACATGATTTTGAATGATAATCGGAGCGCGCAATGGAGGGTCTGAGCGAGCGCCAGTATGCCGCCCGCGTCGGCCTTTCACGTGGTGCAATCCAGAAGGCCAAAGCGACAGGGCGGCTGGTTCTGTACGGCGATGGCAGCATTGACGCGGTGGCCAGCGATGCCTTGCGCGCCGAAGCGACCGATCCGTCGAAGACCCGGAAAGCGCCGCAGCCTAAACTCAAGCCTGTCCCGGAGGCGGCAGTGTCCGCAGTCGGCGAGACGCTCCGCGAACAGGGGTTAGCGGCGCCACAAATCGGCAGCGGCACCACGTTCCTGCAGGCCAAGACCGCGAACGAAGTGCTAAAGGCGCAGGAGCGCCGCCTCCGGTTACAAAAGCTGAAATGCGAGTTGATCGACCGGGCGCGTGCGCTGTCGCTGGTCTTCCGGTTGGCGCGGCAGGAACGCGACGTCTGGGTGAACTGGCCCGCCCGCGCGGCGGCGCTGATGGCGGCCGATCTGGGTGTGGAGTCCGCCGCAATGCAGAAGGTTCTGGAGAAACATGTCCGTGCCCAACTCGACGATCTTGCCGAGGTCAAACCCGATCTCCGGTGATGCCGACGATATGCCGGATTTCGACGGCGCGGCAGAGATCCTGCGTGCCTGGGGCGCGGGCCTCACGCCCGATCCGGACCTGACCGTGTCGGAATGGGCGGACAGGCACCGGATGCTTTCGGGTCGCGCATCGGCCGAACCGGGAAGGTATCGCACGGCGCGCACGCCCTACATGGGCGAAATCATGGACCGGCTGTCGCCCAGCGATCCGACGCAGCGGATCGTGTTCATGAAGGCGGCGCAGGTTGGCGCGACCGAGGCAGGCAACAACTGGATCGGCTTTGCAATCCACCAGGCGCCGGGGCCAATGCTCGCGGTCCAGCCGACGGTGGAATTGGCGAAACGAAACTCGCGCCAGCGGATCGACCCGCTGATCGATGAAAGCCCGGAACTGCGCGAGCGGGTCAAACCGGCGCGCTCGCGCGACGCGGGTAACACCATGCTGTCGAAGGAATTCGCGGGCGGCATCCTGATCATGACGGGGGCGAACTCGGCCGTGGGTCTGCGCTCGACTCCGGCGCGCTACATCTTCCTCGACGAGGTCGATGCCTATCCGGCCTCCGCTGACGACGAAGGCGATCCGGTCACGCTGGCCGAGGCCCGCTCGCTGACTTTTGCCCACCGGCGCAAGGTCTTTCTGGTCTCGACGCCGACGATCCGGGGGTTGTCGCGCATTGAGCGGGAGTTTGAAGCTTCCGATCAGCGGCGGTTCTTTGTGCCATGCCCGCACTGCGGTCAGGAACAGTGGCTGAAGTTCGAGCGACTGCGCTGGCAGAAGGGTCGTCCGGAAACGGCGAAGTATCACTGCGAGGGCTGTGAGACACCCATCGCTGAGCATCATAAGACGGCAATGCTGGAAGCGGGCGAATGGCGTGCGACGGCCGTTGCCGCCGATCCGACTACGGCAGGGTATCACCTCTCGGCCCTCTATTCGCCGATCGGCTGGCTGAGCTGGGAGCGGATCGTACGGGCATGGGACGCGGCCCAAGGGTCGGACGAGGCGATCAAGGCATTCCGCAATACGATCCTCGGAGAGACATGGGTCGAAACTGGCGAAGCACCGGACTGGCAGCGCTTGGCGGACCAGCGCGAGACTTGGGAAGGAGGCACTGTTCCAGAGCGGGGTTTGTTCCTGACCGCCGGGGCGGACGTTCAAAAGGATCGCATCGAGGTCGATGTCTGGGCCTGGGGCCGCGGGCTGGAGAGTTGGCTGATCGATCACCTGGTTATCGAGGGCGGACCCGGCGACCCGGCGTGCTGGCAGCAGCTGACCAATTTGCTCGGGCAGACATGGGAGCATGCTTCCGGTCAAAACATGACATTGGCACGACTTGCCATCGACACGGGCTACGAGACGAGTGCCGTGTATGCTTGGTCGCGACAGGTCGGCTTCGCGCAGGTGGCCCCGGTCAAAGGCGTCGAGGGATTCAACCGCTCGAGCCCGGTCACTGGACCGACGTATGTGGACGCGACCATCGCAGGCAAACGGCTGCGGCGCGGGGCACGGCTTTGGACGGTCGCCACGTCGACCTTCAAGACCGAGACCTACCGTTTCCTGCGGCAGGACCGCCCGACGCGGGAGGAAATCGAGGCTGGGCATCTTTGCCCGCCCGGAACCATCCATCTGCCAAACTGGGCGGACGGCGAGTGGTTGAAGCAATTCACGGCCGAACAACTGATCACGGTGCGCACCAAGCGCGGCTTCGCCCGGCTCGAATGGCAGAAGCTGCGCGAACGCAATGAAGCTCTGGATTGTCGCGTCTATGCCCGGGCAGCCGCTTGGATATTGGGCGCTGACCGTTGGTCCGATGCGCGGTGGACTGATCTGGAAGCACAGGTCGGGATCACGGCGGAGGACATGGCTGAGGACGGTGCGGGAAACACCACGCCCGCTTCTCGGCGCGCGGGACCACAGCGGCGAACCGTACGCTCAAGCTACATGAGGTGAATTGATGTCTACGATTGCCGAGCTCCGTGCCCGCCGCGAGGCGTTGGCCGTTCAACGCTCCTCTGGCGTGGCGCGTGTCAGTTACGACGGAAAGACGGTGGACTATCGCAGCGTCGCGGAAATCGACCGGGCCATCGAGGCGCTCGACCGCGAGATCGCGGCTGCAGAGGGACGGCGGATCGTTCGGCAGGTGCGTGTAACAACGACGAAGGGTCTTTGATCCATGGGCCTGTTTGATCGTTTTCGCCGCCCATCCTCGGGCGGCCCGGCAGCCGTGTCTGCGCGCCTCGAAGGCGCAATGGCCAAACGACGGCTTCGCGGCTGGAACCCGCCGCTGGAAAACATCAATTCGCTGGTCGCCTCGGGCGGCCCGCGTCTCTTGGCACGGTCGCGGGAACTGGTTGTGACCAACGGCTATGCCGCCAACGCCTGCGAGGCGTTTGCGTCGAACATGGTCGGCGATGGGATCAAGCCGTCGTCGCTGATCGCAGATGCGGCGTTGCGTGACAGTGTTCAGCAGCTCTGGCTCGCATGGACCGACGAGGCCGATGCCGACGGGTTGACCGATTTCTACGGCCTGCAGGCCATGGTGGCGCGGGAAATGTTTGTTGCGGGCGAATGCTTCGTGCGTCTGCGGCCCCGCCGCGCCGAGGACAGCCTGCTTGTACCGCTGCAACTACAGCTGCTGCAGTCAGAAATGCTGCCCTTCGAGAAGACCGAGACCGCGGCAAATGGCAATCGCATCCGCTGCGGTATCGAGTTTGACGGCATCGGCCGCCGGGTGGCCTATCACTTCCGTCGTCGCCATCCGGGCGACACCACCGATCAGGGGGCGGTGATCCCGGAGACGGTTCGCGTGCCAGCCGAAGATGTTCTGCACATCTACCGCCCCATTGATGCGGGCCAGATCCGCGGCCTGCCGCATGTGGCACCCGCGATGGTGCGGCTTTTTCTGCTGGACCAGTACGACGACGCTGAACTGGACCGGAAGAAGACGGCGGCGATGTTCGCTGGGTTCATCACCAAGACCGCGCCTGAAGACCCGATGATGGGCGAGTCCGAAGCCGATCTCGATGGGGCGGCCATCGCCAGCCTCGAGCCGGGCACGATGCAGGTGCTGCTGCCGGGCGAGGATGTGAAGTTTTCCAGTCCTGCAGATGTTGGGGGCGGCTATGAGGCGTTTCAATATCGGACGCTCTTGTCGGTCTCGGCCTCACTGGGGCTGCCGTATCACCTTGTAACCGGGGATGTGCGTCAGGCGAACTATTCGAGCCTGCGGGCAGAGCTGGTCGAGTTCCGGCGACGCATCGGCCAGCTGCAGCATGGGGTGATGGCGCACCAGCTGTGTCGGCCGATCTGGCGGCGCTGGCTTGAGACGGCTGTGTTGTCGGGGGCGCTGGATATCGGCAATCCCGCCGTCGCGCGACCGGTGCAATGGATCCCGCCGCGCTGGGACTGGGTCGACCCGCTGAAGGACATCCAGGCGCAGGTCGTCGCCATGGAAGCGGGCATCACCTCGCGCCGGAAGGTGGTCGAGGCCACCGGCTACGATGTCGAGGAAGTGGACCGCGAAAATGCGGCAGATGCCAGGCGTGTCGCCGATCTGGGGCTGAGCTACCGCACCAGCCCCGGCGAGACACAGGGCGCGCGGGCGACGCCCGCCGCGCGGCCTGATCCGGGAGATGGCAAAGGCGAAGACACAGGCGACGGATCCGCCTCCACCGATCCCGCCACCGAACAGGAGTGACGATATGACAAGCTGGTATGCGATCCGCGCCCGGGGAACAGGTGCGGAAGTGGCGATCTATGACGAGATCGGTGCCTATGGGGTCTCGGCGAAGGGGTTCCTTGCCGAACTCGGCGCACTGCCCGACGGGACACCGGTCGATCTGCGGCTGAATAGCCCAGGTGGGTCAGTCTTCGATGCGGTGGCGATTTACAATGCGCTGAAGCGGCACGCGGGCACGGTCACGGTCTGGATCGACGGTATTGCCGCCTCGGCCGCGTCCTATGTCGCGATGGCGGGCGACGAGATTGTCATGCCGGAAAATGCGTTCCTGATGATCCACGACCCGTCGGGGTTGGCACTGGGCACGGCGGGCGACATGCGCGCAATGGCCGAAGCGCTGGACAAGATCGCGGGCAGCCTTGTCCGAGGATATGCCGCCAAATCCGGCAAGCCCGACGATGAGATCGCTGCGCTGATGGCGGCTGAAACCTGGTTCGATGCGGCCGATGCGGTGGCGGCGGGCTTGGCGGACCGGCTGGCGGACCCTGTCAGGATGGCCGCACGGTTCGACATCGGCCGGTTCCGCAATGCGCCACCCGACCTCGTCGAGGCAGTGGAAGCTACTGGCCAGGAGGGTGTTCCGACCGAGGCAGAGGGCGTTCCGGCCGAAGGCAATCCAGAGACAGGCATCAACATGCACCAAGAAATCGACAGTATTCTGGACGGCGATGTCGAACCTGCCGACGGCACTGGAGAGGCGTACAGCGACGAAGCGCTTGTTGAGTCCGAGGGGCAAGTTGAGGTTGACGACATGCCCAAGCCTTCGGATCCAGCCCCGGCTCCGGATGGCGCACCGCCCGATCCCACCGCGATCCGTGCCGAAGCAATCACCCATGCCCGCGCTATCGTCGATCTTTGCCACCTCGCAGGCAAGTCACAGATGGCCGGGCGCTTCCTCGAACAGGACGCCGGTCTCGACGACGTCCGCATGGCCCTTCTGGCGGCAAAAGCCGAGGCCGAACCCGAGATCGCCGCCCATCACCCGCAACCCGGCCGGACCACGACGGCCCGCCCATGGGGCGAGATCGTCGCCCGTACCTTCAAGCTGAAAGGATAACCACGTGACCACGCTCACCGAGACCACCCATCCCGGAGGCTTCCTCGTCTGGGAAGCCTTCCGCGACTACACCCGCGAAACCATCACCGTCGCCACAGGAACAGCGTTTGCCACGCTCGATCCGGGCACCGTGCTGGGCAAGATCACCGCGTCTGGCAAATACACCGCCCATGATCCCGCCGCTGTCGACGGTACTGAAACCGCCGTGGCGGTGCTCTGGGGCAAGGCCGACGCCACAGGTGGCGATGTGCCAGCCGTTGCGCTGGTTCGCGGTCCCGCCGTCGTCAATCGCCACGATCTCGTTTTTGCGGGAACCCCTAGCGAGGGCGAGATCACGGCTGCCCATACCGCGCTGCTGGCGACCGGCATCCTCGTCCGCTGATCAAACCCTCAAAGGAGGCATTCCCATGACCACCATGGATATCTTCGAAGGCGATGCCTTCACCATCATCGAACTCACTCGTGCGCTGGAAAACATCCCCTTCAAGCCCGCGATCCTGTCGGGCGCCAGCCTGTTCTCGCCGCGCGGCGTGCGCGCGCGCACCGTCGTGATCGAGAGCCGGGACGGCACGCTGTCGCTGATCCCGTTCTCCGAACGCGGCTCGGCGGCCGAACAACAGGTGCCAGAGCGCCGCGACATGCGCGCCTTTGTCTGCCGCCAGTTCAAGAAGCAGGACGTGCTCTGGGCGTCTGAAATTCAGGGCATCCGCGACTTCGGCTCGGAAAGTGCGACCCAGCAGGTGCAAAGCGAGGTCGCCCGAAAGCTTGGCCGTCTGCGCCAGGATGCGGAGGCGACGTTCGAATATCACCTGCTGAACGGCATTCAGGGCATCGTGAAGGATCCCAAGGACAGCGCTACGGTGATCAACTACTTCACCGAGTTCGGCATCACGCCCGCCACCGAGATCGACTTCGATCTCGACAACGCGACCCCTGGCTCCGGGGCGCTGCGCAAACGCTGCCAGGCGCTGATCGAAAGCGTCGAGGACAGCATGGGCGGGCTCGCGGCCGGGGCTGTGCAGGTCCGCGCGGAATGTGGCTCAACTTTCTTCGCCGATCTCATCGCCCATAAGGAGGTGCGCGAGACCTATCTCAACACTGCCGCTGCCGCCGATCTGCGCGGCCGGGTCGCCGACGAGGTCAGCTTCGGCGGTATCAGCTTCCGTCGCTATCGAGGTGGGGCGGGCTTCGGCGTGCCTACCGACAAGGCCTTCTTCTACCCCGAAGGGGTGGAGGGGTTGTTCGAGATCTACCACGCACCCGCCGATACGTTCGAGACGGTCAACACGCTCGGTTTGCCGCTTTATGCGCGCACCATCCCTGACCGGGATCGCGACGAATGGGTGCGGCTCGAGATCGAGAGCAATCCGCTGCCGATCTGCACTCGCCCACAAGTGCTGCGTAGCGCCCGGCGGACGTGATGTCTGTCTTCGACGCCGCCGTCGACTTGCTGTTCGCCGACCCGAACATCGGGCGAGAGGCGGTCTACACCTCCGATGGCGGCGCGCCCACGCTGGTGCGCGTCGTCTCGCGGCAGGCGGATGCAATCAGCGACTTCGGCGACGCACGGCTTTGGTCGGAAACGACCCGGATCGACCTGCGTGTCGCTGAGGTTCCGGCCCCGCGCCCCGGAGACCGCATCGAGATCGACGGCGAGGCGTTCCTCATTCAGGGCGAGCCCGTCCGTGATCGCGAGCGGCTGGTCTGGACCGTGGACCTGAGGCCCGCGTGAAACTGAAACTCGACATCGATCCCGACATCGTCGCCATGATGGCAGCGGAGGTCGCGCCGGGCGAACGGGCGGTGACAGCGGCCATGCGCGAGGCCGGGAGCGGGCTCAAGACTGCCTGGCGCACACAGATTAATGGCGCGGGGCTTGGGCGACGGCTTGCCAACTCGATCCGCAACCAGAATTTCCCGCGATCGGGCGAAAGCCTCGATGCCGCCGCGCTGGTCTGGTCCAAAGCCCCGGTCATTATCGGCGCGCACGACACCGGTCCCCTTATCCGCTCGAAAGACGGCTTCTGGCTTGCGATCCCGCTGCCCGCCGCAGGTAAATCCACGCGCGGTGGCCGGATCACCCCCGGTGAATGGGAACGGCGGCGCGGGCTACGCCTGCGCTTCGTCTACCGCCGTACGGGTCCGAGCCTGCTTGTGGCGGAGGGGCGACTGAACACGAAGGGCCAAGCGGTGGTGTCCCGCTCGAAGACCGGGCGTGGAAAGGTCACCGCGCCGATTTTCCTGCTGGTGCCGCAGGTCAAGTTGCCGAAGCGGCTTGACCTCGCGCGGGATGCAGCGAGGGCGCTCGATAGTGTGCCGGGGCTGATCGTGGCGAAATGGGTGGAGGGGAGGCTGTGATCAATGTTGCCGCTGATCGGCGTTCGAAGATATTGCCATAAAAGAGGCGAACGGCTTGCTGCGGACATTCGTCGACGGCGCAGCGAACGGTGGCAGTGAACCCATCCTACTGAGCTTTTGCAGCGGGGCCCATGTCGGCTCTATGAGTTTGCCCCCTCAGTTTGCTGTCCCTGAGAAGACAACGCTTGGCATCGGGATTTTGTAAGTTCCATCTGACAGATATTTGGCGGCCAATGCGTCTATCTCCAGACGGATTGAAGTTTGAACATCTGGGTCTTGTCTTTCCAAGATCAGCGGGACACGGACACCAAACTTCATGAAAAAATCGAAAAAACTTGAGCCCGGGGCATGAAGAACGTTCTCGACGACCTCGCTTCGTAAGTCCATAAAACCTGCCTCTCGCATCATCGCCGAGACATCGTCAAAATTCGACAATAGGTAAGCGTTGGGTGCCGGATCAGCACGTGACATATCGGCATGGCGATTAAGAACGCTAAACAAAAGCTCATAACACTCAGATCGATCCGGCCCGAGCCATTGGCTGAACACAAAACGACCGCCCGGTTTTAAAACCCTGCGTGTTTCGCACATTGCGCGTGTTGGATTGACGACATGGAAAAGGACAATGTTGCTGAGGACAACGTCGAAAGTTTGATCCCCCCACGGCAAATCCTCTACATCAGCAACATGGAACCCGATGTCGGGAAATTGTGCCTTAGCCTCCCGGATCATGCCGTCCGAGAAATCCACGCCCTCAACGTCCGTTCCAAGCAGTTTCGCACAAGCCGCAACATATCCGGGACCACATCCACAATCCAGAACCCGCGCACCCGGAAAAAGCCGTGCGTGGCCAAGCAGCGTCGGAATGGTTTGGAGCGTCGCCCTCGCTGTCGCGTCCTTGTATATTTGGGCGCGTGACGTCCAGCCATCTCGCTCGCCCTCTTTGAATGATGAATAGTTCATCTGTGTCCCTCGCAGGCGGGAATTGAAACAGAATGAAACGGTTATGGCGATTTTATCGGAAGCAGACCCTGCAAATAATTGAAGAAACGGCAGCTTTGTCCGCACCTGTAACGTTCGTGCAGACTGCAGCGAACGGCCGGTACAGTGCCACACCGTTGAAATCTACAAGGGTTTATCAGGTCGGCATTGAAGCCAGAACCAAGTCCCTAGCCTCACGAGATCACCGGAAAAGTTGAATGCCCACCTCCCGCGAAACCATCCTCACCGCGCTGCACACCTTATTGCATGCGCTGCCCGCCACCGCCTTGCGCGGCGAGGTGCTGCCCGAGCGCGTCCCGACCGATGGCCTGCTGATCCTGCGTGACGGCGAGCCGGGGGAGCCCGAGGTGACGCTCTCGCCGCTACGCTACCACTACCAGCATCGCGCCGAAATCGAGGCAGTCGTGCAGGGCGCTGACCGTGACGCCGCCTTCGGCACGCTCTGCGCCAGCATCGGCTTAGCGATTGCCGCTGACCGCACGCTGGGCGGTCTCTGCGACTGGATTGAGGCGGAAGCGCCCCGTCCAGTTGATCTGCCCATCGAGGGTGCTGCGGCGCTCAAGGCGGCCGTCATTCCGGTGGTGCTGCACTATTCCACGGCCGATTCCTTGGCCTGATCAACCGGCTTTGCGTCTTTGGAATAGGGTCGGAACCTGAACGTCCCCTCAACCTGCGCGCCGCTCTCGATGCTCAGGCTCTCATAGGTGATTTCGCCGGTCACCCGCGCGCTTGTATGCAACCTGACCTTGCCACCCGTGACCTGGCCGTTGAAACGCCCCTTTATGTCGATGCTGGCTGCATGGACTTCGCCTTCGACTTCGCCTGCCTCCTCGATGACGATCGCGGACGCTTCCACACGCCCCTTTACGTAACCGGGCAATTCGACAGTGCCGGGAAAATACAGCTCGCCCGTGATGCGCGAGCCTGAGCCGAGATGCGAGCGGCCACCGGCCTCAGAGTAGTTTTGATCCGCCATTCAATCTCGTCCTTTTGAGTTCTGGCCCATCCCGGGCTCATCCGCTTCAATATACAGGAGAATCCTTCATGGCACGAGCCCAAGGGGCGCGGGCGCAGATGGCGCTTGCGTTCGAGACGACTTATGGAACGCCGCCCGTGGGCGGCTTCACGAAGATGCCCTTCGCCAGCACCTCGCTCGGCGCGGAGCAACCGCTGCTGAACTCGGAACTTCTGGGCTATGGCCGCGATCCGCTGGCGCCGATCAAGGACGCGGTGACGGCGGACGGCGATGTCGTCTTGCCGCTCGACGCCGAGGCATTCGGGTTCTGGCTGAAGGCGGCTTTTGGTGACCCGACCACGACCGGCACCGGCCCCTGGACGCACGAGTTTCAGTCGGGGTCCTGGACGCTGCCCAGCATGTCCATCGAGACCGGCATGCCCGAGGTGCCGCGCTACGCGATGTATTCCGGATGCGTTCTCGACCAGATCAACTGGCAGATGCAGCGTTCAGGTCTGCTGACCGCGACGGCGCGGCTGGTGGCGCAGGGCGAGACCGTGGGCACGACGACCAGCGCCGGGACGCCAGCTGCTCTTGAATTGCAGCGGTTTGGCCATTTCAACGGCGCGATCACCCGCAACGGGTCGGCCCTCGGCAATGTTGTCTCGGCCGACATCATCTACGCCAACAATCTCGACCGCATCGAGACCATCCGCTCGGACGGCCGCATCGACGGCGCGGACCCGTCCATTGCGGCTCTGACCGGCTCCATCGAGGTGCGCTTCGCCGACCAGACGCTGGTGACGCAGGCGATCAACGGCGATCCCTGCGAGTTGGAGTTCGCCTATGTGCTGCCCTCTGGCGAGAGCTTCACCTTCACCGTGCACGCCGTTTACCTACCGCGCCCCCGGATCGAGATCTCCGGGCCGCAGGGCGTGCAGGCCACCTTCGACTGGCAGGCCGCGCGCGACAGCACGGTCGGCCGGATGTGCACCGCCACCCTGATCAACGACATTGAGGTATACTGATGCTGACGCTCGATCTGACGAACCAGCCGCGCTGGCATGATCTCGCACCCGGGGTGCGTGTGCAGCTGCGCCCTCTGACCACGGCGCTGATGGTGGCGACGCGCAGCGATCCCGGCGTGGAGACGGTTCCTGAGGATGCTTCCGACGAGGAACGCGGCGTTGCCTTTGCCAAGGCGCTGGCGCGGCGTGCGGTGCTCGCTTGGGAGGGCATTGGCGACGCAGTTGGCAACCCCATCGACCCCAGTCCCGACGCTGTCGACGCGCTTCTCGACATCTGGCCGATCTTCGAAGCCTTCCAGCTGACCTACGTTTCCAAAGGTCTGCTGCTGGAACAGGAAAAAAACGTCTCCGCGCTCTCGCTGAATGGTCCTTCGGCGGGGGCGAGCGATACTGCCAAGCCTGTTCGCAAAGCTGCCAGGACTGTCCGGCGCGGCTGAACCGACCCGCCACCCTTGAAGGCTGGCAGGTCTGGGACCTGGTCGGCCGTCTCGGCGGCCAGCTCCGCGTGCTGCCCGGTGCGGTGATCGGCTGGGATATGTCGGCCGCGCTCGCCCTCGGGGACGCGCTCGGCATCCCGCCCCTGGCCATGGCCGAACTGCTGCCCGCCGTTGAGGCGGTGATGGTCACAAAACTCAACGAACAGATGGATCATTCCCATGGCCGAGAAACGGGTTAGCGTCCGCCTTGCGGCGGTCGGCGGACGGCAAGTGCGCGCCGAACTGGAAGGTGTCGGCGAAGCCGGTGCGCGCGGCTTCGGGCGGCTTAGCCGGGAAATGGAAGCGGCCAACACCCGGCTTGCGGCATTCTCGCGGCGTGTCGCGGTCGCTGCCGCAGCAGCCGTTGTCGCCGCCGCTGCTGCAGGCGTCGCCATGGTCCGCTCGGGCCTGCAGACCGTCGATGCGCAGGCGAAGCTCGCGCAGTCGCTCGGCACAACGGTCGCCTCGATCCAGACGCTGGAGCGGGCGGGTGAACTCGCGGGCGTCTCGATCTCCGGCATCGAACAGGCGACCAAGGATCTGACGCGACGGCTCAGCCAGGCGGCCGCCGGGACCGGTCCTGCCGCCGACGCGCTGGATCGGCTGGGGCTCTCGGCCAATGAGCTGATCGCGCTGCCGCTGGACCAGCGCGTGGGTGCGATCAACGCCGCCATCGAAAGCTTCGTGCCTGCCGCAGAACGCGCGGCAGTGGCGGGCCAGCTGTTCGGCGAGGAAGGCTCCATCGCCATGAGCCGGATCGACACCGCGACGCTGCGCCAGGCGACCGAGGATGTTCTCGCCTTCGGTGTCGTCGTGTCGGAGCAGGATGCCGATCAGATCGAGCGGACGAACGACGCGATCTCCCGGCTGGGGCTGATCTGGCGCGGGCTGTCGAACCAGCTCGCGGTCGCCGCGGCTCCGGCGCTGGAAGCCGTCGCCAACGCGATGGCGGCGGTGGCCAGCCGCACCGGCCCACTCGGCATCGCGATCCGCGGCCTCTTCGACAACATCGGCCGTCTGACCACTTATGCTGCCACCTTCGCGGCCTTACTCGCGGGACGCTGGGTGGCGGGCATGGCCGCCGCCGCGCTCTCGGTGCGTGGCCTCGCCACGGCACTGGTCCTCTTGCGCGGGGCGCTGATCCGCACCGGCATCGGCGCGCTGATCGTTGGCGCGGGCGAACTCGTCTACCAGTTCACCCGCCTTGTGGAGCGCGTCGGTGGGCTTGGCGAGGCGTTTCGACTGCTGTCGGATCTGGCCTCCGAAGTCTGGGGCCGCATGGGCCTCGCGCTCGACGCGGCCCTGGCTCGCATGGCAGCAGGGTGGGAGGGGTTGAAGGCCACGGCGCTGACTGCGCTCGATGGCGCCCTCACCGGCGTCGTCAGCTTCGGCGATCGTTCGGTGGCGATCTTTCAGGGTGCGTTCGATGCGATGAAGGCGATCTGGGGGCGTCTCCCCGGCGCCATCGGCGACTTCGCCTTCCAGGCGGCAAACGGTCTGATCGGCGGCGTCGAGGCGATGCTGAACGGCGTCGTTACACGCATCAACGGCTTCATCACAACGCTGAATGGCGCTCTGGACCTGCTTCCCGAATGGGCGATCGGGACAGGCGGCGTACGGATCGGTACGCTCGATCCGGTCGCCCTCGGCCGGGTCGACAACCCGTTCGCTGGCGCGGCCGAGGCGGCGGGATCTGCGGCGGCCGATGCGTTTTCCGCGGCCCTGGCACGCAGCTATGTCGATGCGCCTGACCTTGGTCTCGGTGCGGCAGCCGAGGATGCCCGCGCCCGGGCCGACGGTTACCGCGAGGCGGAGCGCATGCTGAGCGACGCCGCCACCCGGCCGCTGGCAGCCTGGGATGCGCTGAAAGCCGTAGCGACGGATACCGGCACGGCCAGCGAAGACGCACTCACCGGAGCCACCGAGGCTGCTGGCGCGCTCGACGCTGCGCTTTCAGACACCGCTACAAAAGCAGAGGGCGCCGGTGCTGCTGCCCGCGAAGCCGGCGCTGCCGCAAAGGCCGCAGCGGAAGAAGCTGCGACCGGCTGGCGCGCCGTCACCGAGGCGCTCGCGAGTTATGCCCGCGATGCCATGGAACAGGGCAAGCAGATTGGCAGCGCCTTGGTGAATGCCTTCAAGGCGGCTGAGGACGCCTTTGTGGCGTTTGTCACCACCGGCAAGCTCGACTTCAAGAGCCTGGCCAATTCGATCCTCGCCGATGTCACGCGCATTGCAATCCGGCAGGCCATCCTCGGGCCCTTGGCAAATGCCATGTCAGGGGTCTTTGGCGGTGGCACCGGCGTTTTGGCGGGGGTGTTTCACCAGGGTGGCATTGTGGGCCAGCCCTCGCCAATGCGCGCGGTGCCCGCATTGGCCTTCGCCGGCGCGCCCCGCATGCATACCGGCGGCTGGGCCGGGCTGCGGCCCGACGAGGTCCCCGCCATCTTGCAGCGCGGCGAGCGCGTCTTGTCGCGCCGCGAGGTCGCGGCAGGGGCAGGGGCAGGTCAAGGGCGGGGCGTGCAGGTCGTCATGAACATCACCACACCGGACGCCAACTCCTTCCGGCTGTCGCAAGGCCAGATCATGGCAGATGCCCGGCGCGCGCTCGGCCGCGCATCGCGTAACAGCTGAGCGGGGACAATATGAACGGGTTCCATGAGGTCCGCTTTCCCGATGCCATCGCCCGCGGGGCGACCGGCGGGCCGGGATATGACACCACCATCCTCACCACCGTTGCAGGCTATGAGCGCCGCAATGCCAATTGGCAGCAAGCGCGCGGGCGTTGGGACGTCGGGACCGGCATCAAGCGGCGCGCGGATTTTGAGGCGCTGATCGCATTCTTCCGGGCGCGGCAGGGCAGGGCCTACGGGTTTCGGTTCAAGGACTGGACCGACTTTGCCACCCCGGCAGTGATCCTCGGCACCGGAAACGGCACACAGAAGGCCTTTCAGCTGGTGAAGCGCTACGCCTCGGGCGGCGTCGAGGTGCTGCGCACCCTCACCAAGCCGGTGGCGGGCACGGTCAATATCTTTCGCGACGGAGTGCTGGTCACCAGCGGGGTAACTGTGGACACCGCGACCGGGATAGCGAGCTTCGCGATGGCACCGGGAGCGGCGGTCGTGGTCTCCGCCGCTTTTGAGTTCGACGTGCCAGTGCGCTTTGACACCGATCAGATGTCGTTCAGCCTGGACAACTACGAGCACGGTGCCTGGCCGCAGATCGCAATCGTGGAGATCAAGCCATGAAGGAAGTGTCCACCGCGCTCGCGACGCATCTGGCCGGGCCTGTCACCACGTTGGCCACCTGCTGGTCAATCACCCGCCGCGACGGTGCTAGGTTTCGGTTCACCGATCATGACCGCGATATCACCTTTGACGGTGAGGTCTATCTTGCGCGCTTTGGCTACGCGCGCACGGCGGTCACGTCGGATGCGCAGCTTGCGGTCGACAATCTCGACGTCGACGGGTTTTTCGATGATGAGGCCATCACCGAGGCAGACATGCGTGCCGGGCTGTTCGACTATGCCGAGGTGCGGCTGTTCCTGGTAAATTGGGCCGATCCGGCCATGGGCGCGCTCAGATTGCGGCGCGGCTGGTTGGGCGAGCTGATGATCACCGAGAACGGCATGTTCCGCTCGGAGCTGCGCGGGCTCACACAAGCCCTGCAGCAAGAGATCGGCGAGCTCTATTCGGCAGAATGCCGTGCCGATCTGGGCGATCCGCGTTGCAAAGTGCCGGTGCTTCCAACGGTAATCTTGCGCGCCACCGCCTACGCGGTCGGTGCGATGATGCGGGTGCCGCTCTACGCCAGCCCCTGGCCTTATGGTGCGGTGGTCTTTCGTTGCACTGGCGCAGGCACAACGGAGGCGGCGCAACCGGCCTATGACGCGACCATCGGGGCCGGCACTCTGGACGGCACAGCGACCTTTGTGGCTGAAGCAGCGCTGACGCGGCCCGGCGAGGTGCTGACGGTCAGTGCCCGCACCGTGTTCATCGCCACTGTCGGCGGTGCTGATGTGGCGGCCGACTGGTTTGCAGGCGGGGTCCTGACCTGGGTGAACGGGCCAAACGCTGGCCGCGCAATCGAGGTCAAGACCTGGAACAGCGAGACCGGTCAGTTCGAGCTCTATCTGCCGGTTGGCTATGCGATTGAGGCGGGCCATGTCTTTAGGGTGGCACCAGGCTGCGACAAGCGATTGGCGACCTGCAAGACCAAGTTCGCCAATGTCCTGAACTTCCGCGGCGAGCCCTTTGTGCCCGGCGTGGACTCGATCCTGAGCTATCCCGATGCAAGCTGAGCCCGCGCTGCCGCCCGGATTGACCCGCGCCGCCGTGATTGCAGAGGCGCGCCGCCATCTCGGCACGCCCTTTCGCCATCAGGGACGCACGCCAGATGGCCTCGACTGCGTGGGCCTGCTCATCGCGATCGCCCGGGCCCTCAATTTGCCCCATGAGGATATCACAGGCTACACGCGCCGCGCAGAGGGCATGGGGTTTCTGGAGCATTTCCGGGCACATCTCACCGAGATCCCTCTCTCGGAAGCAGGCCCCGCCGATGTCCTGATCTTCGTCGAAACGATCTATCCGTGCCACACCGGGCTTCTGTCGCAGCGCCACGACGTGGCCCATCTCATCCACGCCCATGCCCCGCGCCGCTGCGTCATCGAAGAACCCTATCTCGGCGAATGGCCCGCCAAGGCCCGCTTCGCCTTCCGCTTTGCGCAGTTGATCAAGGAGTAAACCCTCATGGCGGTTCTTGCGGTTGCAGGTCTGGGCGCTTGGGGTTCGGCGGCGCTCGGCTTTGGCTGGCAAGCGGGCTGGCTTCTCGGCTCTACGGTCGGATCGCTCCTGTTCAACAAGGTGCCCGATCAGGAGGGACCGCGTCTGGCGGACCTGTCGGTCACCTCATCGGCTTACGGCGCGCCGGTTCCGATCGGCTGGGGCACCCTGCGCATGTCCGGCAACATCATCTGGTCCTCCGGCATCCGCGAGCAAAAGACCACCGAACGTCAAGGCAAGGGTGGTGGGGCCAAGGTTACCACCTATACCTACTTTGCCTCCTTCGGCATTGCCTTCGCCGAGGGTGACGCCGAGGATGTGCTGCGCCTCTGGGCAGACGGGAAGCTGATCTATGACAAGCGCGGCACCGGCACGCGCGTGGCAAAATCAAGCTTCAAGATGCGGTTTTATCCGGGCTCGGACACGCAACTGCCCGATCCGCTGATCGAGTCTGTCGAGGGCGCTGGCAACGTGCCGGCGCATCGCGGGCTTTGCTACATCGTCTTTGAAGACCTGGCGCTGGAGGATTTTGGAAACCGGATCCCGAACATCACCGCCGAGATCACCTTCCGCAGCAGCGCGCAAAAACCCGCACAGGTGCTGGACTTTATCACCACCGGCGAGGGGGGCGTTATCGGCGGCTACCAGTCGGATGAGTTCGGCGTCGATTGGAGGCGTGGGCTTGGATATCTGTTGTCCTCGAATAGCGATCCGGCCGTCGCCGGCATTCGGCGCTTCAATCTGCGCACCATGATCGAGGATCGTCAGGCGCGCATGGCCGATGTCGCGGCTGCGCCCAATACCTTTCCCAGCACCTTGTTCGTAGGCGCGGACAGCTCCCTTTATATGACAGTCGGCACGGGCAATTCGCGTGCCATCATTCGCGTGGATCCGGACAGTCTGCGCGAGGTCTCGCGCTTCGGGTTCAGCGCCAGCGCGTTGACAAACAGCACGAGCAATTTCGTAGCCGTCACAAAAATGGCCATGATCACGGCTTTTGGTACCAGCGGCCGCGCGGACTTTCTGCTGACGGGGTCGATCTTTAGCGACGTTGGCGTCCTGAAGGCCGATGGGATGACCTATGTCTGGGGTGCCGGGAGCAAAGTGACCGAAGCGCGCGTTGCAGGCCTCGTCGGTGGCCAGTCAGGCAGCGGCTTTGGCGAGGGCTGGGTTCTTGGCTCGGCATCAAGTGCGTCCGCAAATCACAATAGCCTCGGACTTTACCGCATCCGCGTGACGCCCGCGGCGTTCTTCACGGGCGTCGCTTTTGACAAGGTCAAAGCGTTTGCGGCAGCCGAGATTGAAAGCACTGCCACCGGGTTTTACGGGGACGCAAAAGCGCTGACCTATGATCTGACCGATGACAGCGTCATTTTCCAGGTGCGCATGTCGAACGGCGGCAGCGCCGGCAATATCTATGCGATCAAGTGGCGCTCGGGCACCGGCATCGTCCGGAAGACCATCACGCCGATCAGTCTCAACAGGGACGGCCCAGCGTTCAATACAAGCCGGCTGCGTAACGGGCGCTGGACCGTCATGGCTGGGTTCAGGATTATCCAGCTCGACACCGGTACAGGCGTCTTGGTCTACGACGAGACCTGGCCATTCTTCGTCAGCAATAATTTCCAGCACTACGACTCTGTCACGGACTCGATCATCTCCTCCAGCGCCAGCCCCCCAGCAGTGCTGCGCATGTTCTTGAACCGCGGCGGCGGCGAGGGGGCGACACTTGCCAGTATCGTGGGCGCGCTTTGTGAGCGGGCGGGCCTTGGTCTTGCTGACACCGACGTTGCAGAGCTGACCGACGTGGTACCAGGCTATGTGATCGCACGACCCTCAACCGTGCGGGCGTCGATGGAGCCGCTCGCGCAGGCCTTTTTTTTCGACGGCGTAGAAAGCGACGATCAGCTCAAATTCCGCAAACGTGGCCGGGCGCCCGCGGTGACCTTGAACGCGGGTCTTCTGATCCCGCTTTCTGGCGATGCTGCAGAGGCCTGGCGTGAGAGCCGCACGCAGGAGGTGGAACTGCCAGAGCGGGTCAATGTGATCCATATGGATCCGGATGCGGACTACCAGCAAGGTGCCCAGATGCAAAAGCGCGCGGCAAAGCCCGTGCCCACCATGCTGTCGCGCAATCAGCAATCGGTCGAGCTGCCCATGGTCATCAAAGCCGATACGGCAAAGAGCATTGCGGCAAAGGCGCTATATGGGGCCTGGATCGAGCGCAGCCGGCATGAGGCACGGCTGCCCAGCGATTATCTGCGCCTCGATCCCACCGATGTGGTCGACATCACGTTACCAAGCGGCACCAGCTTGCGCACGCGGATCGAGCGGATCGACATTGGCGCGGATTTCAGCCTCTCGATGCGGTCCGTTTCGCAAGAGGCGGCAAGCTATACCGCCGATCTCATCGCCGATGGTGGCAGTGGTCGCCCGTCGCAGGTTCTGGCTGGCGATCCGCAGACGCGCCTGATCCTGCCGGACCTGCCGTTGCTGCGCGATGTCGACGATACCGCCGCCACTGGCTCGCGCATCTATGTCATGGGAGGCGGTTTCGGAGGAGAAAACTGGCCGGGGGCGGCCGTGTTCCGCAGCCCGGATAACCTGCTCTGGACCACCGCCAGCCGCATCGGCCGCGAGATCGCCTATGGTGCCACGATCAGTGCGTTGGGAGCGCCCGCCTCAGCCTTTGCGACCGACGAGGTCAACGAATTGCAGGTGTTCATGACCACTGGGGCGGAACGCCTGGAAAGTGTCACGCAGGAGGCCATGCTGAACGGCGCGAACGCAGCCCTTTTGCTAAAGGCCAATGGCGAGCCCGAGATCATCCAGTTCCGCAACGTCACACCTGTTGCCACCGGCGGGTTTACACTGCGCGGCCTGCTGCGCGGTCGCCGTGGCACGGACATTTTTACCGCCGGCCATGGGGTCGGTCAGACCTTTGTCCTGCTTGAGGCGGCAGCTTTGGACTCGATCATCGTGGCGCTCGGCGATCTGGGCATCACGCGTTACTGGCGGGCAGTGGGATCCGGGCAGCTCTTTGATGATGCGGAGACGATCACGCGGACAAACACTGGACGGGATTTGAAGCCCTATGCGGTGGCACAGCCGCGCAGCGTGCTGTCAGGCGCGGACATCGTGCTGTCCTGGGTGCGGCGCACCCGGCTTGGCGGGGACTTGCGCGATGGTACCGGGACGGTGCCATTGTCAGAAGCATCTGAGGCCTATGAAGTGGATATTCTAGATCAGCCGGGCGGCACAGTCCTACGCATGCTGTCGACAACCAGCCCGACCGTCACTTATGCGAGCGCTGCGATCACGGCCGATTTTGGCACAATGCCCGCCCAGCTCTCGGTGGTCATCTTCCAGGTGAGCGCGGTTATCGGGCGGGGTTTTCCGCGCGAGGTCACGCTTACCATTCTATAAGGAGCCCGATCCAAGATGGCTGCAACGAACTGAGTCCCAAATCTTATAGCACAAGCTTAGACACGCTGCTGGTCTGCAATGCCCTCGGCGGAAGCGATGGCGATCGACGGGATTTTGGCCTTGGTAAGCACTGCCCCGAGCATTTTGCGCAGAAGAACATCCGTGGCGGTGCCAAAACGATCGCGGCAAGAATTCTACCAGCGTCCACAGATCCCCTCGCGGATGAGGGTCTCGCCGATATCTTCACCCGAAGATATCAGGGCGCAGGTTCCCACCTCACGGTCATAGCTCATCCGACCCTCAAGGTCGCAGGCGAGCTGCTGACCTCTCACCAGCTGCGCCATCCGCTCTCGGGCAACCCGCCCCTCTGCCGTGAACATTTCCGCGCAGTCGAGGTTGGCGATCCGGACCGGCACGTTGGCGACCTCGATCGTGTCGCCGTCGCGGACGTGGGTGACAAACCCACGTAGGGACGATGAGCCAATAACTGACCGATCACCTTCAAAGCCAAACCACAGGACAAAAACACCGGCCAGAGCAATGAGGGACACAGGCGCTAATTGACGCGACCAGCCTGGCACGCGGATTTGCGCCTTTCCCGTTCGGTGCCGCTGCCTTTTCTTGAAGGCGATGACATTTCCTGTTTTTCGCGCCGCGCGCCGAGCCTGAACCGCTCGGAACCAACTTACGGCTAAGCCGGCAAAAAGCAGAAACGACAGGCCCGCCAAAGCCGCCGCGAGCGTCTCATTTGGCAGGTCCAAAAGGCTGTCGAACCACTGCGAGAGCAAATCCATGATTCAAATTCTTTGCCGGAATGCGCCCTCGCCGCAACCTTGATCAAGGCCGGGCAGTGATAACGTGGCCGATAATACAGAGCAACTCACGCATATCGAAGCGCAGTGCAACGGACGACAACGTCGAAGACGTCGCCGCCGTAGACGGATATCCCGCAGGCCGCCTGCGGCGCAGTTCTGCGCACGCTGCCGCGTGACCTATCCGCCCGCAGCCATCTCGGCGGGCTTCGAGCGCCTGACAAGCACGCTCTCGGTTCAGATCACACAGATGATCGGGACCATGAGCGGGGCTTCCCGCGCGAAGTCACAATTACCGTTCTCTAAGGAGCCCACACGATGACCAGCCCGAACCTTGCAGCACCACATGTGGCGGCGGCGCAGAATCAGAAAGAGGTCACGATCAATGACGCCACCGATGCGCTCGATCTGGCCATGACCGCCTCACTAAACGTCGACTGTACCGCTGGCGGCTCGATCTTGGTCACGGCCCCGCAGGCGCGGCGCAATGTGCGTCTGGCCCTGACCGGCACGCCGGCAGCTGACGTCATTCTGGTGCTGCCGGCCGTGCCGCGGCTGCTGCTGATCAGGAACACTACATCGCGGCAGGTGAGCGTCAAGAACGCGACCGGCGCGACGGCGGCACTCGCGCCTGGCAGCGAGAGCGTGTTTTACAGCTCGGGCAGCGGGGTCACCGTGGCGGGCCTGTCGACCGCTGCGGACGCTCAGGTCTATGACTTCGGGATGCTGACCTTCCCGACGCCCGGGGCCTCGGAGACGCTCGGTAAGATCATCATTTCGCGTGCCGTGATCCTTCCAGCCAACCTGGAGGGGGCTGTCGGACATGTCGACGTAAATCCGGCGGACCCCTTTGCCATCGACCTGACGCGCAACGGGTTTTCGGCGGGGAACATTACGATTAGCACCGCCGGCACCTTTACCTTCACGACGCCGGGCGGCTCCTCCGTCGTGCTTGCGGCTGGAGACGTGGTGCGCTTCGTCGCGCCCTCGGTCGCCGATACTACCATTGCCGGCATTGCCGTGACCCTCGCCGGGAGCCTCGCATGATGCCCTTGCTGTTCTCCAGCCTGTTCAGCGCGGGCGTCGGCGCCGTGCCTCCCGTGGAGCCAGCGGTACCCGTGAGTTTCGTGGATGGCGTCGCCCTCGCCAACCAGACCGTGAACGCCAGCAGGACGCTGACCCTGACCACGCATCAGCCCGGCGACATGCTCGTGGCCATGATCGCGAACCGGGAGACCGCGACGCCGCCGGATTTGCTGCCTGGCTATACCGATGTCGTGTCTGCTGCAGAGACACCCAACACGCAGGCCAACTACCGGGGCTACCGACTGCAGGTGAAGGTCGCGACATCGGCCAGCGAGATGATTACCTGGACTGGCGCCTATGGTTTCCTGATTGCCCTGCGCGAGGCGCACTACGCCGGCCGCGTTGGCAAGCTGGTCTGGAAGAATGTGGTCAGCTCCTGGACTGCGCCGGCGCTCTACGATCTCGATACCTCGGCCATGGGCTTCCTGCTCTCCGGGATAATCGGCTCCGATGGCATCGGGTCCGCGAACGCGCCCTACCAACTGCTGGCGCCGGCCAGCACGGCAAATCGCTTTGCCGGCTTTCACGTGCAGAACACGTCCGAGCGGCTCACCGATATGCGGTTTTCGGGATCAAACTGGAACAGCAACTTCTGGTCGGTGGAGTTTCTGCCGTTTCCGCCGGCACCTGAGGTGTTGCCGGCGGGGGCCTGGCGGCTCGATGCGACGAGGACGCAGGCGGGGTATCATACATGGCGCGCAGGGCTGACCGTCGTGAACGCCACCGGCGGGACGGATCATGTGGGGTTTGTGCCGACCGAGAATTCCTTCTCAAGCGGCAAGAGATACTGGGAGGTTGCCTGTGCCGCCGGGATCACGGCTACGGCTGCTTACAACGGCTATATGGGCATCGTGCCTGCGGAACAGCTGTCCTACTGGAACGCGTCAAACCCCATCAGCTATGGCGGCATCGGATATCGTGGTAACGGCACCATTTACGCGAGCAACGGGCCGACTGCCGGTTTGGTGAAAAGCGGGCTCCCGAGTTATCGGCCGGGCGACATTCTGATGTTTGCCTTCGAACCTGTGACGCGGGGCCTCTGGGTCGGTGTCAACGGCGTGTGGTCCGACATTCCCGACAGCGATCCCCCTACCTATGCCTCGGGAGTGGGCAGTGTCTGGTATCCGGTGATTCAGGGCCGCGAGCCGAACGAGGGAGGCACGCTGCGCTCCTTGGCCGCGCAGTTCAGCTATCCCATACCGACCAGCTGCATCTCACTCGGATGAATCAGAAGGAGGGTCCGATGACACCGCGTCGATCCGAAGGATATGTGCGCATGCCTGACGCCGAATTCGAGGCGATGCTGACGCGGGCCGCCGAGGAAGGCGCGAAACGCGCGCTGGCCGATGTCGAGCTCGATGGTGAAGAGGCAGCACTCGATATCCGCGATCTGCGTGCGCTCGTGGACTGCATCCGGCTCGTGCGCCGCACCGCGATGCAGACTGCCGTGCGCATGATTACCACCGGTGTGATGCTGGCGCTGCTCGCGGGCATCGCGATAAAGCTCAAGATATTCGGCAGCGGTCCGTAGCCGCCCATCGCGACAATTCACGCACCAACCTGAACCCGCCCATCTGGCGGGTTTTTCGTTTTTGGAGGACACCATGACGACGACCTTTTACGAGCATTGGCGCGACGTGCCGGACGACACCTGGCGTTGGCCGAATTTCTCACCCGCCGAAATTGCCTGCCGCGGCACCGGCAAGCTGCTGGTCAACGCACCGGCGCTGGACAAGCTGCAGGCGCTCCGCACCCGGCTGGGTAAACCGTTGATCGTACGGTCTGCCTATCGCAGCCCGGAGCACAACCGCGCCGTTGGTGGCGCGACGCGGTCAAAGCACATGGATGGCGCGGCCTTCGATATCGCAATGTCGAACCATGACCCGGTCGCGTTCGAGGCGGCGGCACGCGCAGTCGGCTTCCTCGGTTTCGGTTTCTATCCGCGCTCGGGTTTCATCCATGTCGATCTCGGGCCCACCCGCCAGTGGGGCGAGCGGTTTCTGATCCGAGCGACAGCTTTTGCTGCGGAAACCGAGCCAACGCGCGAGGTGCTGGCCGAGAGCCGCACCATGAAGGGTGGCGGGGCCGCAGGTGTCGCGACACTGGGCGCGGCGGGGGTCGAAGTGGCGCAGAACGTCCTAGCGGAAACTCAGTCCGCCGTCCTGCCGCTCGTGCCATACCTCGATACGCTACGCTGGGTGTTCATCGCCGTGGCGCTTGGGGGCATCGCCGTTACGATCTATGCGCGCCTTGATGACTGGAAACGGGGGCGGCGATGATTTCGACCTTTGTCGGTGGGATTATCGCCAGCCCATGGATGCGGGCCGCCCTGCGTTACGGGACCATCGCCCTCGCTATCGTTCTGTTCCTGCTGTCGTTCTGCCGCGCCGGTGAGCGCACGGGGCGGCTTGCCGAACGTCTTGAAACCAGGGAGAAAGCAAATGAAATCCAACGCCGGATGCTGGAAGCTGCGGCTCGCCGTCCTCGTGATCGCGTCGAGCTGGTTGACCGGTTGCGCGACGGAGGGTTTTGAAGCAGGCGGATTGGCGGCATGTCCGCCGGTCGTGAAATACAGCCGAGAGTTCCAGGCGCGGGCAGCCGATGAACTCAACTCATTGACAGATGGCTCGGCCGTTGCCGAGATGCTAAGCGACTACACCGTGATGCGCGATCAGGCGCGCGCTTGCCGGTGAAAACTGACCGGACGACGCCTTCGCGGGAAGCGCGGGTCTCCTCGACCACGGCGGATCGTCCGGCCCGGCCTATGGATTAACGCTGTCAACGAGCAGCAGGGGCTTTGCAGGTAGATGATGGCAGGCGCGCTTAGGCCTGTACTACCAGGCGATGGGCACAAATGTGTTCCTCATATCAGGCCCTGTTTCGGCGTCGCGGCTTCGTGACTGCGGACCGGTCACCGCTCGATATCTTCGCTTTCCCGACGCAGGTCGGATAGCGGACGCAGCCAAGGAACTTTCCATAACTGCCGCTGCGTTCGACCAACCAGCCATCTTCGCATTCGGGGCACGTCGGATAGTTGGCACCGCAGCCACATCGAGCGTCGGCCGTTCCGTCCGTGCGGCGGGGCAAAGCGGTTCCGCAGGATTGGCAGGCGGGCAGCAGGTTTCCGCAATGCTGGACATGCTCGCAGCGATACCAGATGCGGCCATCCTTCCCGGTGACGCCCAACAACCGCCCACCACATTCGCCGCAGCCATGTTCCTCCAGCTCCACGCCAATTTGAGCGGCGATGCCGTAGGCTGGATCCTTTTTCAACTCGGTGATAAAGGACGATGGCCTAGCGTTCGAGGCAAGGATCGTCAGTGTGTGTCGGGCCCGGGTCATCGCGACATACATGACGCGCCGTTCTTCGGCGTTCTGAAACGCTTCCTCCTCCGGCGACACCAGAGACAGCAGCGGGTCGTCGACGATCTCTGACGGGAACCCCGTACGTCCACTGTCGGCGTTCAGCAGAATGACGTGGTCAGCCTCCAGACCCTTGGAAGCGTGGATGGTCTTGAAGCTGACCTTCAGCCGCAGAAAGCGGCGCCTCAGATCCTGCAGGTCTGGCTCGACGAAGCGGTAACGGCCAAGAAGCAGCACCGTCGCAGGCTTCGCCTCCGGTGCCACAGCGGCTGACATGGCGGCAAGAACCTCGGACAGTTTCGCCTCATCCTCGCCCTTAGACACGGTCATGACCCTGATGGCAGGTTCGGTCGCGGTCCCGGCCGGGACGATCTGCTTCTGGATCTGGGCCGGGTTCCGCAGCACGAAGGTTCTGGCCGCAAAGGCGATCTGGTCGACCGATCGGAAGGTGCGGCCAAGGTCGACGGTCCTATGCACGCCCGCCTCGCCGTCGAAGCTGCCGCCAAATTCCAGACCGAAATGGCGCATCAGATGGACGTCGGACCCGGCGAAGCGGAAGATTGACTGCCAGTCATCTCCGACGGCAAAGACCCGCACATCCGGATGCTGTGCCTTCAGTGCTTTCACCAGACGGGCCCGGCTTTGCGATATGTCCTGGAACTCGTCCACCAGGATATGGCGGAACGGGCTGACATAGCGGCCGGTCTCCGCATAATGCGCGGCGCGCAGGATCATATCCTCGAAGTCGATCCGGCCTTCCAGGCGCTTCTGGTATTCTTGGAAGACTGGCGCGAAGACATCGAGGAACGCCCGGGCGCGCTTGCCGAGCTTCATCCGCTCGGATTTGGTTTCGCAGTCCTGCAGGCTGTAGCCGCCGCTCTTGAACTTGCGCAGGAAGGTTCCGAGCAGTTTCGAGAAGTCGTCGACCTGTTTCAACTCGACGATCCGGTCATAGATCGTGTCAACCGGGCGGGGTTTCAGTGTGACATGCGGCGCCACCTTTTCGGCAAGGCCGCTCAGCAGGTGCCCCTCCTGCCGCTCATAGCTGTAGGTCTCGATCAGGGTGGTTTCATGTGCGGCATGGACCTGCCGCTTCCACTCCATGCCAGCAAGGTATTCGTCGCAGTCGACGAAGGG
>NZ_JBMERN010000021.1:0-63024 GCF_049310965.1 Loktanella sp. DJP18
AGCAGATCTACTGTGTCGCCTGCGGGATCGAGACGGCATCGCAGGCCGAACTTGTCGTCGCGCGCGGTGGTTTTGTCGGGCAGGGCAATCATTTCGCGCGCGCCATGCCGGCAGAGGATGCCGTGGACTGGCTGAAGCGGCGCGTGGCAGCGACGGCCTTGCGATCCGCCGGCTAGACGCCGATTGCCCCCCGCGCCGTCCCCCGATATGCAAGGTCAAATTCCAGATCGAGCGGAGCATCCTCATGGCCAGCTATCAATTCGTCTATTTCATGGACGGCGTGTCCAAGACCTATCCCGGCGGCAAGAAGGTCTTCGAAAACATCCGCCTGAACTTTCTCCCCGGGGTCAAGATCGGCGTCGTCGGCGTCAACGGCACCGGCAAGTCGACCCTGATGCGGATCATGGCCGGTCAGGACAAGGAGTTTCAGGGCGAGGCCTGGGCCGCCGAAGGCGCCACCGTCGGCTATCTGCCGCAGGAACCCGAACTCGATCCCAACCTGACGGTGCGCGAGAACGTCATGCTGGGTGTGGCCGACAAGAAGGCGGTGCTGGATCGCTACAACGAAGTCGCGATGAATTACAGCGACGAGACCGCGGACGAGATGGCCCGCCTGCAGGACGAGATCGACGCCCAGAACCTCTGGGACCTCGACGCGCAGATCGACGTCAGCATGGAGGCGCTGCGCTGCCCCCCCGACGACGCCGATGTCACCACCCTGTCGGGCGGCGAAAAACGGCGCGTGGCACTGTGCAAGCTGCTGCTGGAAGCGCCGGACATGCTGCTGCTCGACGAACCGACCAACCACCTCGACGCCGAAACCATCGCATGGCTGCAGCAGCATCTGGTCGACTACAAGGGCACCATCCTGATCGTCACCCACGACCGCTACTTCCTCGACGCGATCACCGGCTGGATTCTCGAACTGGACCGCGGGTCGGGCATCCCGCACGAAGGCAACTACTCCAGCTGGCTGGAGGCCAAGGCCAAGCGGCTCGAGAAGGAAGCGAAAGAGGACAAGTCCAAGCAGCGGACGCTGGAACGCGAACTCGAGTGGATGCGGCAGGGGGCCAAGGCGCGTCAGGCCAAGTCCAAGGCCCGCATCAGCGCCTACAACGACCTTGCGAACCAGTCTGAAAAGGAAAAGCTGGGCCGCGCACAGATCATCATTCCGAACGGCCCGCGTCTGGGGTCCAATGTCATCGAGGTCACGGACCTTAAAAAGGCGATGGGCGACAAGCTACTTGTCGAAGGCCTGTCCTTCGACCTGCCGCCGGGTGGTATCGTCGGCGTGATCGGCCCGAACGGCGCCGGCAAATCCACGCTCTTTTCCATGCTGACAGGACAGACCCAGCCGGACGAAGGGACGGTCGAATACGGCGACACGGTGAAACTGTCCTACGTCGACCAGTCCCGCGACGCCCTGTCACCCGATGCCACCGTCTGGGAAGAGATCACCGGCGGTGCCGAGATCATCGAACTGGGTGACGCTGCCATGAACTCCCGCGCCTACTGCTCGGCCTTCAACTTCAAGGGGGGCGACCAGCAAAAGAAGGTCGGCCTGCTGTCGGGCGGCGAACGCAACCGCGTCCACATGGCCAAGCTGTTGAAATCCGGTGGCAACGTCCTGCTCCTCGACGAGCCGACCAACGACCTTGACGTCGAAACCCTCCGCGCACTGGAAGACGCCCTGACATCCTTTGCGGGCTGCGCCGTGGTCATCAGCCACGACCGATTCTTCCTTGACCGGATCTGCACCCACATACTCGCCTTCGAAGGCGATGCGCACGTCGAATGGTTCCAAGGCAACTTCGAGGACTACGAGGAGGACAAGAAGCGGCGTCTGGGGGCCGACGCAATGGAACCCAAGCGGCTGAAGCACAAGAAATTCGTGCGCTGAACACTTCGATTGCCGCAGTGCACGACGTGCATTGCGGCAAAATTTTGCTCAAATTCAGGCAAACGCCACCCAACCGCACCGTCGTGACCGCGAATGGATCGGATGGGCTTGCGTTTTGCGCAAATTGGCTGTACCAAGTCGGGGCAAACGTTATCCATCTCGACCCACTGTTTTCCTTTCCAGGCTACAGCGCTCGACATTGCACTGACTAAGCCGCGCCACCGCAATCTCGTGGGTGGCAAGACAAAAGGAATAACACGATGGCAACTGGCACCGTGAAATGGTTCAACGCAACCAAGGGCTTCGGCTTCATCGCTCCCGATGGCGGCTCCAAGGACGTTTTCGTCCACATCTCCGCTGTTGAGCGTTCGGGCCTGACCGGTCTGGCCGATAACCAGAAGGTCACCTTCGACATCGAATCCGGCCGTGACGGTCGCGAATCCGCTGTAAATTTGTCGCTGGCATAACGCCGCGAACTGCAAGACCGGGGTGCGCGGTTGCGCGCATCCTCCATCGCCATCGGCGATTATCCACCCCCCTCAAAATTGAAGTTGATTTTACGGCGGTGCCGCTGATAATGGCGTTGCTACGTTACCTCTATCGACGACGGTCCCTGACGGCCCTGTGCCTCGATCAAGCACTGACGAGCCGCCCCGCTGCATCCCGCGAGCGGTCAAGAAGGGAGACATGCCATGGCTACTGGCACCGTGAAATGGTTCAACACCACCAAAGGCTACGGATTCATCGCGCCCGACGGCGGGTCAAAGGACATCTTTGTCCATATTTCGGCTGTCGAACGGTCGGGCCTCACCGGCCTCGCCGACAACCAGAAGGTGAAGTTCGACGTCGAGGCCGGCCGTGACGGGCGCGAATCCGCCGTGAACCTGTCGCTGGCCTAGTCCGGCGACAGGGTTTCGACAAAGTCCAGAACCGCCGGACCCATCGCTGCGACAATCAACTTCACCCCTGCCGCGTTGGGGTGAACGCCATCGTCCTGAAGGTATTTCGGACGATCCACCCCCCGCAGCGCCGCGAACCAGTCCGGATAGACCGGCACATCGTATGTGGCTGCAAGGTCCGCATACATGCCGTTGAACGCATCGGCGTAGTCCGCGCCGTAGTTCGTGCCCGCCTGCAATCCGACCAGCATCGCCGGAACCTCGGCCATCTGCGCCTTTTCCAGAATCCGGTCGAGGTTCGCAGCCGACACCTGCGGGTCCAGCCCGCGCAGATAATCGTTGCCACCCAGGGCCAACAGCATCCCATCGACCTCGGGCGTCAGCGTCCATTCGACGCGGCTCAGCCCGCCGGCGGTCGTATCGCCCGACACGCCCGCATTCAGCAGCGTGACCTCGGCCCCCTGCGCGTCCAGCCAAGCCTGCATCTGCGGCACGAAGCCCGCGTCCTGTTCCAACCCATATCCCGCCGTCAGGCTGTCGCCCAGTGCCGCAACCGTGACCGGTTCCGCAAAGGCCGCCGTGGCAAAAAGGCTCAGGATTAATCCATTGCGCACCCGGCCTGCCGCACCATATGCAAAGCTGAACAATGCAAAGGCCTTACCCATGTCCGATTCCGTCCTCTCGCTGCGCAATGTGGCGTTGACCCTCGACGGAAATGCGGGGCCGGTCGACATTCTCCACGACATCTCGCTGGATGTGGCGGCGGGCGAAACGCTGGGGCTTGCGGGTCCGAGTGGGTCTGGCAAGTCATCTCTCCTGATGCTGATGGGCGGACTGGAACAGGCCACCGCCGGCACGATCACCGCGATGCACGAAGACCTGACCGCGATGAACGAAGACCAGCTTGCCCGTTTTCGCCGTTCACATATGGGGGTGGTCTTCCAGTCTTTCCACCTGATCCCGACAATGACCGCACTGGAAAACGTTGCGACCCCGCTGGAACTGGCGGGGGCCAAGGACGCATTCGACCGCGCGCGCGCAGAGCTGGATGCCGTCGGCCTCGGTAGTCGTGTCGATCACTATCCCAGTCAGATGTCGGGCGGCGAACAGCAGCGTGTCGCACTGGCCCGCGCCTCTGCCCCGCGCCCGCGCCTGTTGTTGGCGGACGAACCCACCGGCAACCTGGACGAGGCGAACGGTGCCGCGATCATCGACCTGCTCTTTGACCTGCGCGACCGGCACGGCGCGACCCTCATCATGGTGACCCACGCTCGTGACCTTGCCGCCCGATGTTCTCGCGTGATCGGCCTGCGCGACGGCCGTCTGGACGCCGCATGAGCCTCGCCCTTGCCGCCACCTTCGCCCGCCGTGAACTTCGCGGCGGCCTGCGCGGCTTCCGCGTGTTCCTCGCCTGCCTCGCCTTGGGCGTCGCCGCCATCGCCGCCGTCGGCACCGTCCGCGCCGGGATAGAAGCGGGGCTGGCCGAACAGGGCAGCGCCCTGCTGGGCGGTGACGCGCAGGCGACCATGACCTACCGCTATGCGACAGAGGATGAGCTGGCGTTCATGCAGGACGTCTCGACCACCCTCTCCGAGACCGTCGATTTCCGCTCGATGGTGCTGGTCGACGACGACCGCGCCCTGACGCAGGTGCGCGCCGTCGACGACCCCTACCCGCTGGTCGGCAACGTCACCCTTGATCCAGCCATGCCGCTGGCCGACGCGCTCGCAGGCAACGGAACCTTGCCCGGCGGCGTGTTGGAGCGTGTCCTTTCCGACCGCCTCGGCCTGCAACCGGGCGACACCTTTCGCATGGGGACGCAGGATTTCGTCTTTTCCGCCGTGCTGGAAGGCTACCCTGACAATGCCGCCGCCGGATTCTCGCTTGGCCCCCGGACGATCGTTCTGACCCAGGACCTGGCCAACGCGGGCCTGCTGTCCGAAGGCACCCTGTTCGACACGGATTACCGCATGCTCTTGCCCCCAGGCACCGACCTGCAGGCATTGGAGGATCGCGCCGATACTCAATTCCGCGATACCGGCCTGCGCTGGCGTGACAGCCGCGAAGGGGCCGGCGGCACGGCCCGCTTCGTCGAGCGCATGGGCGCCTTCCTGATCCTCGTCGGCCTGTCCGGCCTTGCCGTCGGCGGTGTTGGCGTCAGCGCCGCCGTGCGCGCCTATCTCGGCAACAAGACTGGCACCATCGCGATCCTCAAGACCCTCGGGGCCACGCGCGGGACGATCTTCGCGACCTACGCGCTCCAGATCGGCGTGCTGACGTTGCTGGGCGTCGCCATCGGACTGATCCTCGGCGGCGGCATCCCCCTCGCCCTCGCCCCTATGATCGAGGCGCAGTTACCCATCCCGGCCGACTTCGGCGTCTACCCCGCCCCACTGATCGAGGCGGCGATCTACGGCATCCTTGCCGCCGCGATCTTCACCCTCTGGCCGCTGGCCCGGACCGAACAGATTCGCGCCGCGACCTTGTTCCGCGACGCCTTTGCCGGTGGCACCGCCCTGCCCCGTTGGCCCTACCTGCTCATTACCGCGGCGCTGATCGCCCTACTCCTCGGCCTCGCCATCTGGTTCTCCGGCACCGCCTGGCTCACGCTCTGGACGGCCGGCGGCATCGCGGGTGCGCTCTTCATCCTCGTCCTCGCCGCCGCCCTGATCCGCTGGATCGCCCGGCTGACCCGGCGCGCCGCCCGTGGCCGTCCGGCCTTGCGGCTGGCACTTGCCAGCATCGGGGCACGGGGCGGCGAATCGACCTCTGTGGTTCTGTCGCTGGGGCTCGGCCTTGCCGTGCTGGCCGCCATCGGCCAGATCGACGGCAATTTGCGCCGCGCCTTTACCGCAGAGCTTCCCGACCGCGCGCCCAGCTACTTCTTCGTCGATATCCAGCCCGACCAGATCGACGGTTACCGTGAAATTCTGGCCGACAACGCCGCCGTGACCAAGGTCGAAACCGCACCCATGCTGCGTGGCATCACCACCCAGATAAACGACCGCGACGCGCAAGAGGTCGCCGGTGGCCATTGGGTCGTGCGCGGCGATCGCGGCATCACCTATGCCGACAGCCTGCCCGACGGCAGCACGCTCTCGGCCGGCGCATGGTGGCCCGAAGGCTACACCGGCGAACCCCAGATCAGCTTTGCCGCCGAAGAAGCGGCCGAAATCGGCCTGAGCCTTGGCGACACCCTGACCGTCAACGTCCTTGGACGCGACATCACCGGCACGATCACCAGCTTCCGGCAGGTGAACTGGGATTCGGCTGGCCTCGGCTTCGTGTTGACCTTCAACAGCGCCGCCCTTGCCGGTGCGCCGCACAGCTGGATATCAACGGTCTACGCATCAGAAGAGGCGGAGGCGCAGATCCTGCGCGACATCGCCAGCGCCTATCCAAACGTTACAGCGATCCGAATCCGCGACGCCATCGACCGTGTCGCCGTCCTGATCGAAGGCGTCACGGCCGCCACCCGCTACGGCGCGCTGGGGACGCTCATCACCGGCTTTCTCGTGTTGATCGGGGCCGCCGCCGCAGGCGAACGTGCCCGCACCTTCGAGGCGGCCGTGCTGAAGACCCTCGGGGCCACCCGTGGCCTGATCATCGCCAGCTTCGCCTTGCGCGCGGCCCTTCTGGGGCTGGCGGCAGGTGTCGTGGCGCTGACGGCGGGCATCCTCGGCGGCTGGGCGGTGCAGACCTACATCATGGAAAACGAATTCCGGATCATCTGGTCGAACGCGCTCTGGATCGTCGGTGGCGGCATCCTCGTGTCGCTGCTCGCGGGCCTCGCTTTTGCGATCAGGCCCTTGCAGGCCGCCCCGGCACAGGTCCTGCGCGCGCGCGACTAACGGTGAGCCCGCATGGAAACGGCGCAGGAGGACCCCCTGCGCCGCCTCGCCATCCCGGACCCTGCCTTAAAGCGCGGGCTTCGTCTGCAACAGCGGCATGACCTGTGCCATCTCGGGGCCCTTGGCTTGCCCGGTCACGGCCAGCCGCAGCGGCATGAACAGCGCCTTGCCCTTGCGGCCCGTCGCATCCTTCACCGCCCCGGTCCAGTCACCCCAGGTCGCATCCGTGTAGGGCGGCTGCCCCAGCAGATCGAACGCCTGCGCCACAAAGTCCCGGTCCTCGTCCGCAACCACCGCCTGTCCGCCATCGCGGAACAACGCCCACCAGGGGGCCACGTCGTCCAGCTTGGCGATGTTCTCCTTCACGACGTCCCAGAACGCCGGTTGCAGGTCACCGGGCACGCCCGCATCGTCCAATGTCGGCTTTACCGCTGTGGCGTCCAGCCGCGCAAAGTGTCGCGCGGTCAGCGGCCACAGATCCTCGAAATCGAACTTCGTCGGAGCCGACCCGAAGGTGCCGACGTCGAAACCGGCGACAACCTCATCGATTCCGTCGACCAGAACCACGGGCTGCGACGATCCCAGTCGCGCCATCAGGGACAGCACCGCCTCTGCGGCAATCCCCTGCGCGCGCAGATCGCGCAGCGCCAGCGTGCCAAGGCGCTTGGAAAGTGCCTCGCCCTGCGGACCGGTCAACAGCGAATGGTGCGCGAAACGCGGCACGGTGCCGCCCAGCGCGCGCATGATCTGGATCTGCGTCGCGGTGTTCGTCACATGGTCCGAACCCCGCACGATGTCGGTGATCTTCATGTCGACGTCATCGACGGGCGACGCGAAGGTATACAGGATTTGACCGCTCTCCTTGATCAGCACCGGATCGCTGACCGACGCGCAGTCGATGCTGATCGGTCCCATGATCCCGTCGTCCCACTCCACCCGCTCCAGATCGAGCTTGAAGCGCCAGTGTCCCTGACGCCCCTCGTCGCGGTAAGCCTGCTTCTGGTCTTCCGTCAGCGACAGCGCCGCACGGTCATAGACCGGCGGCTTGCCCATGTTCAGCTGCTTCTTGCGTTTCAGGTCCAGTTCCACCGGCGTCTCGAAACACTCGTAGATGCGCCCCGCGTCCAGCAACTGCTGCCGCGCTTCGTCGTATCGGGTCAGCCGGTCGGACTGCTTTTGCAGATCGTCCCACCGGATGCCCAGCCAGGTCAGCACGTCCTTGATGCCCTGCTCGTACTCGGGCTTCGACCGCTCCTGATCCGTGTCGTCGATCCGCAGGATGAACGTCCCGCCGTTCTGGCGCGCGATGGCATAGTTGAACAGGGCGGCGCGCAGGTTGCCGATGTGCATCCAGCCGGTCGGCGATGGGGCGAAGCGGGTGATCGTGGTCATGGGCGGCGTCCTTGTATCTTTGCGCCTCGTCTGTCACGCCGCCTGTCGTTTGTCCAGTTTCGGCGCTTGCGGCGCGGGCAGGCGCCAGACGCTGGCCGCAAGGATCAGGAAGGACGCCGTCGAGAACCACAGCGCCATCCGCAACGCATCAGAATAGACCGGCACCGTGTCACCGCCCGCCGCCAGACCATGTCCGACATGCGCAAAGAACAACTGTCCCATCACCGCCAGCCCCAGTGCCCCGCCCAATTGCTGGAACGACTGCAACGCGCCGGATGCCGACCCGGTGTCGCTGTCCTTGATCTGCCCCAGCACCGTGTTGAAAAGCGGCGAAATCGCGGTCCCCAGACCAAATCCCCCGATGAACAGCGGCAGCATGAAAGCGCTGCGGCTGATCTCTCCCGCCGCCTGCGGCGTCACGAATGGCAGGGCGATCATGCAGGCCGCCAGCAGCAGGCCACCCACGCTGATACGCGGTCGCAGGAAACGGTTCCCCATCCGCCCGGCCGCCAGCGAGGCGACCAGCACGCCGACCGAAAACGGGATCGTCGTCAGCCCCGATTGCAGCGGCGTCAGCCCGTTGCCGATCTGCAGCAGGATCGCCAGCACCAGAAAGAAACCTGGTATCCCCGCGAACAGCAGCATCACGATGCCCGTGCCGACCATGAAGTTGCGGTTGCGAAACAGCGCCACCGGTAGCAGTTGCGCGCGCCCGACCTCGGCCCGGTGCCGTTGCCAGCGGATGAAGACCCAGAGCATCGGCAGGGCGCTGGCCATAATCACCCAGATCCACAGGGGCCAGCCGATCTGACGCCCCTCGATCAGCGGGAACATGACCAGCAAGGTGGTGGCGGCGGCCAGTGCGATGCCCACGCCGTCGATCTCCAGCCCCTTGTTGCCCGGCAGGTTCGGCACGTAGCGCAGCGCGCCCAGCACCGCGATGATGCCGACCGGAATGTTCACCAGAAAGATCGGCCGCCAGTCCAGCCCCCACAGGTCCGCCCCGATCAGAATGCCGCCCAGCACCGGACCGGTGACGCTTGCCAGTCCCGCCGACAGGCCGAACAGGGCAAAGGCCAGACCGCGTTCCTTGGGCGCGAACAACGCCGGCACGATGGCCAGCGTCTGCGGCGTCATCATGGCCCCGCCGATGCCCTGCACGACGCGGGCACCGACAAGGCCCCATATCGATGGAGCCAGTCCGCACAGCGCCGACCCGAAGGTAAAGACGCAGACCCCTGCAATGAACATGCGCCGCCGCCCGACGACGTCGCCCAGCCGCCCCATCGGCAGCAACAGCAAGGCGAAGGTCAGGATATAGATCGCGACCACCCATTCGATCTGGCTGTCGGTCGCGTCAAAGGCGTCCTGCAGCGACGGGATCGCCACATTTACAATGGTCACGTCGATCAGGTTCATGAACCCGGCGACCAGCAAGGCCGCCATCGCGATCCAGCGGCCCGTCAGCGGGGCATCATCATTCGTGCGGTTCATGCGGGGGAAGGTTCCTGTTCAGTGACAGGGTCCATCTAGCAGGAAGCTGGATCAAGTCACGCGCGGCGTCATCGAAATCGGCCACTGCATTTCAAGATCGCGCAGTCCCGCCCGGATCAGCTCTGCCAGAACCTCCGGATCGATAACCGACAGCCGGGTCACGTAAAGGCAGGATTTGCCCTTTTTCCATTTGCCCAGCCGGTCGAGGATCGGTTCGAAGTTCGCATAGCCCGGCATGATGTAGATGACCTGATGCGCCTTGCGCGGGCTGAATCCGGTGGCCAGCCAGCGCCCGCCAGTCCCGGTCGCATAGGTATAGTCATAGTGACCGTAGCCCAGGATAGAACCGCCCCACAACTGTGGACTGGCACCCGTGACCGTCTGGAACAGCCGATCCAGCGCGACGGCATCCGCCTGCCGTCCGGGATGCGGGATGGCTGACAGGAACCGCTGGACGGCCTGCGGGTCTGGATCTGGCACGGTCTTGACCATGACCCGATCCTAGCGCGCGGCAAACCCTCGGTCACGCAAAAGACCCGGCTCCCCTATCAAGGGAACCGGGCCGGCTCAAATGCACTGCTTGAAATTCTGCTTAGGCCTAACGGACGATGCGGATGATCGTGCCGGTCTCGGCATCAACCAGCACCGGCAGGCCGTTGATGTTGAGGTAACGCAGTTCAGGCTGCGGCACTTCATAGGTCGTGATCTCGGCGGGGATCGACGCGCCGACGACGACTTCACCGTCCAGATAGACCGTCTCGACCGGGTTCGCTGTGACGAAGCTGATCGTGTCCTCCGTAGGCTCGACCGCAGCCGCGCCGACGGCGGTGCCCGCAATGCCGCTTGCCACGATGGCACCGACCGGACCGCCCAGCGCAAAAGCCGTCAGCGCCCCGACCGTGCCGGTGGCGAGCGCCGCGCCGTTCTGGTCAGCCTGCGACGTGCCCTCTTCGGTCTGCTCGATCACGATGATCTCCTCGGCGTTGCCGGCCATGTCGATCAGCGGCACCGCATTTGCGTCGTCCTCGACATAAAGGTACTGACCCGAGGCCCAGCCCATCGTTTCGCCCGACGAGATCTTGCACCAGGTCACGGATTCGAGGCAGCCCTCGATGCTGACCTCCTGATTGGTTTCCAGAACGCCCGTGATCTCTGCGGTGGACGATGGTGCAGCGCGAACGGACAGTTCCGTTCCCGCCTTGGCGGACGTCATCTGCGCTGCGGCAGGCAATGCAGCCGCCATTGCAAAGGCCGAGACGAGGGTCAAAGTTGCACGTTTCATAAACACTACCTTACGCGGGTCCACCACGCCGACAACCGGCGTCGCTAGCAAGACCTGCGATCTGTAGGAGGAATGCCGGGCCGACCCTGTGCGTTCCGGTCCCTAAAGCGTCTTCGGCGAAAATCCGCTTACTGCGACAACAAGAAGCGGCGGGTTTCGCAAGCGTTTGATTTCAAGTATTTTCACGCAGATTCGGTGACGCAGCGTGTCCATAAATACCGCCTAATAATGCACAGATGAAGCCCCAGCGGAAAAGCCTGCAAGGCTCCTCAAGTCGGGTCGCGCCAACAATTCACGATAGGATAGCGGCGGTCGAGCCAGAAGGCGCGTGGTGACAGCCGCGTGCCGGGCGCCGACTGGAACCGTTTGTATTCGCTGATATAGATCAGATTCTCGACCTTCTTGACCGTCTCGCGCGCATAGCCTGCCGCAACGCAGTCGGCCACGCTCGACTCTTCATCCACCAGCATCGTCAGGATGCCATCGAGGATGTCGTAGGGCGGCAGGCTGTCGTCGTCGCGTTGATCGGGCCGCAGCTCGGCACTGGGCGGCTTGTCGATGATCGCCACGGGAATCATCTCGCCCACCGGTGCCTTCATCCAGGGGCGATGATGGGCGTTGCGCCAGCGGCAGATGTCAAAGACGCGAGTCTTGTAGAGGTCTTTGATCGGGTTGTAGCCGCCCGCCATGTCGCCATAGATCGTGGCATAGCCGACCGCGACCTCGGACTTGTTGCCGGTGGTCAGCAGCATTTCACCGAACTTGTTCGACTGCGCCATCAACAGCAGGCCGCGCATCCGGCTCTGGATGTTCTCCTCGGTCAGGTCGGGCGCATGACCCGCGAACAGTCCCGCCAGGGCATCCCCCACCGCATCGACCGGCCCCGCGATCGGCACCGTGTCAAAACCGCAGCCCAGCGCATCCACGACCTTCTGCGCGTCGTCCAGGGACGCCCGAGAGGTATACTTGCTCGGCAGCATGACGCAGCGCACGTTGTCGGGCCCCAGTGCGTCGGCGGCAATCACCGCCACGATGGCACTATCGATGCCGCCCGACAGGCCCAGCAACACCCGTTCGAACCCCGTCTTGCGACAGTAGTCGCGCAGCGTTTCGACCATCGCCCGGTAGTCCTGTTCCAGACTGCTCGGATGCGTAGCGAACGCATCCTCCTCGGCCACCCAAAGGCCGTCCTCCCGCACCAGATCGACGTGGCCGACGCATTCCTCCATGAACGGCATCTGCATCGCCAGCTTGCCGTGCCGGTTCAGCACGAAGGACCCGCCGTCGAACATCTGGTCGTCCTGCCCGCCGACCATGTTCACGTAGATCAGGGGCACGTCGTTCTCGACCACCCGTGCCACCATGTTGTTCATGCGGATCGCGAACTTGTCGCGGAAATAGGGGCTGCCATTGGGCACCAGCAGCACCTCTGCACCGCTCTCGACCTGCGCCTCGGCGACGTCGGGATACCAGGCATCCTCGCAGATCGGGGTCCCGATGCGCGGGCCGGTTGTCGCGAAGGGCCCCTGGACCTCGCCACGACTGAACAGCCGGACCTCGTCGAAGACGTTGTAGTTGGGCAGGAAATGCTTGTCTGCCCGCCCCGCGATGCGACCAGCCTTCAGCACGTAATAACTGTTGTGCAGCTTGACGCCTTCCAATCCCGGCCCGCCGATCGTCAGAACCGGGCCGTCGGCACAGTTCAGCGCCAGCGCCTCGATCGCGGCCACCGCCTCCAGGATGAAACCGCGCCTGCGGATCAGGTCCTGCGTCTGGTATCCGGTGATGAACATTTCGGGCAGGGCCACCATCTGCGCCCCCGCATCACGCCCCTGCCGCCACGCCTCCAGCGCCTTGGCGGCGTTGCCCGACAGGTCGCCGACGGTCGGGTTCAGCTGCGCCAACGTGATGCGGTAACGGTCTGTCATGGGCCACCTCTCCGGTTTGTGACGCAAATAGCAGATATCCGACCAAGGGAAACCCGCCGTCCGCCGCCTTGCCCCGTTGTCACAGGTGCCGCCTTTCTTTACCAATCCCCGAGAGGCAAAGAGGGGACCCCCATGACGCGGCTCATCACGGCGGCATTTCTGGCATTCGCCCTTTCGGGGGCAGCCGCGGCACAGACCGTGGAGACGAAGCAGTACGACGACGGCGGCGTCTACGAGGGCGCCTTCCTGAACGGCAAGCAACATGGCGAGGGGACATATACCCTGCCCAACGGCTATAGCTACACCGGCAACTGGGTGCAGGGAGAGATCAGCGGCACCGGCACCGCGACCTTCCCCAACGGGTCGATTTACGAAGGCACCTTTGCCGCCGGCAAGCCCGACGGCACCGGCAAGATCATCTTCGCCGACGGCGGCACCTATGAAGGCGACTGGCTCGCCGGCGACATCACCGGACGCGGCATCGCCCGCTATGCCAACGGGGTCGTCTACGAAGGCGAATTCCGCAACGCGATGCACCACGGCACCGGCACCATGCGCAGCCCCGACGGCTATGAATACGCCGGCCCCTGGATCAACGGCGTGAAGGAAGGCACCGGGCGCGTGACCTATCCGGACGGTGCCGTCTACGAAGGCGAGCTGAAAGCCGGAGAGCGCGACGGCACCGGCAAGCTGACCATGACGGACGGGCTGATCTACGATGGCACCTGGGTCGATGGCCAGATCCAGGGCGCGGGAACCCTCACGCAGTCCAACGGCGACGTGTACGAAGGCGACCTCGTCGCCGGCAAGCGCGACGGCACCGGCCGGGTCACCTATGCCAACGGCGACGTCTACGAGGGTGGCTTTTCCAACGACCGCCGCACCGGCACCGGCACTTTCACCGGCACGGACGGCTACCGCTACACCGGCGACTGGAAGGACGGCCAGATCGACGGCAAGGGTGAAGTCACCTATCCGGACGGCGCGGTCTATACCGGCGACTTCACCGCCGATCTCGCGAACGGGACGGGCAAGATCGTCTATGCCGATGGTTCCACCTACGAAGGCCAGTGGACCAACGGCGTCATCGACGGGCGCGGCAAGGCGACCTACGCCAATGGTCTCGTCTATGAAGGCGACTTCGTGAATGCAAAGAACGAAGGCGAAGGCACGATGACCTATCCCGACGGCTATACCTATGCCGGTGGCTGGGCCGACGGGCAGCGCAACGGCACGGGCAAGGCGACCTACGCCGATGGCACCGTCTACGAAGGCGAGTTTCTGAACGGCCAGCGCCACGGCACCGGTACCATCACCCTGCCCGACGGTTTCACCTATGCGGGCGAGTGGCGGGATGGAGAGATCAGCGGCACCGGTGTCGCGACCTACGCCAACGGCGACGTCTACGAAGGCTCCTTCGTTCGTGGCCGCCGCGAAGGCCCCGGCACCATGCGCTATGCCAGCGGTGAACAATCCGCCGGCGAATGGGCCGACGGCGCGCTGCTGACCCCGGCAGAGGTCGCACCCGACGCGACTGACGCAGCCCCGACGCCCGCCGCACCCGCGAATTCCGACGCCCCGCCCGAAACCGACAGCACCCCCGCAGAACCCGCGCCTGCCGACTGACGCAACGTCAGGCGCTGCCGCGCAACCGACCCTTCAAGGCCAGAAGGTCGGCCCAGGCCTCGCGCTTGGCGGCGGGCCGGCCCAGCAGATGTTCGGGTGCGAACATCGGCAACGCCGGGCGGCCCAGCACCTCGGCCCACTGCCCGCGCAGCCGGGTGATCCCGGCACGGCCCAGCAGGGCCTGACACGGCGCATTGCCCATCAGCACCACGACGTCCGGCTGAACCAGCGCGATATGCCGTTCCAGGAACGGCAGCATCATCGCCAGATCCTCCGCCTGCGGCATCCCGGCGCCCGCCGTGCGCCAAGGCAGGACATGCAGCACATAGGCGGCGCGGTCGGCCTGCATCGCTGTCCGGTCCAGTCCGATCGCCGCCAGCATCCGGTCCAGCAACGCCCCCTGCGCACCGACGAACGGCTTGCCCGCCTGATCCTCCGCCCGCCCCGGCGCCTCGCCGACAAACATCACCCGCGCGGCCGGATCGCCTTGCGCCCAGACGAAAGTCCGCGCACCCCGCTTCAGGTTACACAGGCTGAACCCCTCCTGCGCCCTGTGCAGCGCCGCCAGATCGCCCGCCGCCTCCGCGGCCTCTCGCGCCAGTGCCGGCGCATCGAAACTCTCCGGGGCCGGGATCGGTGGCGGGGGCGGTCTTCGTCCTTCGACCACCGGGGCCACGGGCTTCGCCACGACCGTCTCCAACGCATAGCGGTCGACCGGCACATCGCCGATCGCCTCGTCCGCGCCTAGCGCCACCTGCCAGTCCAGCAAGGCCACAGTCGCCCAATATGTCTCGTGCGATTCCATCGCCACGACCCTACCCCACCGCATCGCGGAACGCAGTCCCCTTCTTCTCGTCGAAAATATCTCGGGGGGACGGCGCAGCCGGGGGGGCTGGCCCCCCTGCCACGCCCGTCCTATAAAACCCCATCAGTATCGGAGAACCCATGTCCTTCCGCGCCCGCCACCTGCTCGGCATCGAACATCTCGCCCCGGACGAGATCACGACACTTCTCGACCTCGCCGACCGCTACGCCACCGACAACCGCGCGGGCAAGACGCATCGCGACGTGCTGGCCGGCATGACGCAGATCAACATGTTCTTCGAAAACTCGACCCGCACCCAGGCCAGCTTCGAGCTGGCGGGCAAGAAGCTCGGCGCAGACGTGATGAACATGGCGATGCAGTCCAGCAGCGTGAAGAAGGGCGAGACGCTGATCGACACGGCCCTCACGCTCAATGCCATGCACCCCGACCTGCTGGTCGTGCGGCATCCGTCGTCCGGTGCGGTCGATCTGCTGGCGCAAAAGGTGAACGGCGCGGTGTTGAACGCCGGTGACGGCAGCCACGAACACCCGACGCAGGCCTTGCTCGACGGCCTGACGATCCGCCGCGCGAAGGGGCGGCTGCACCGCCTGTCCGTCGCGATCTGCGGCGACATTGCCCATTCCCGCGTCGCGCGGTCCAACATCATGCTGCTGGGCAAGATGGAAAACCGCATCCGCCTGATCGGCCCGCCGACCCTGATGCCCGCGGGCATCGCCGACTTCGGCGTCGAGGTCTTCGAGGACATGAAAGAGGGCCTCGCCGACGTCGATGTCGTGATGATGCTGCGCCTGCAAAAGGAACGCATGGACGGCGGTTTCATCCCGTCGGAACGCGAATATTTTCACCGGTTCGGCCTCGACGCCGAAAAGCTGGCCTGCGCCAAGCCTGACGCCATCGTCATGCACCCCGGTCCGATGAACCGCGGGGTCGAGATCGACGGCACCATCGCCGACGACATCAACCGCTCCGTGATCCAGACTCAGGTCGAGATGGGCGTCGCCGTCCGCATGGCCGCGATGGACCTTCTGGCGCAGAACCTGCGCAGGGCCCGCGCGGAGGTCGCGGCCTGATCCCCGGCCCGGTGCCGCCGCCCTCCCTGTCCGACCCACGTCCACGCCGATCCGGTTCAATCGCCAAAGGTCCGCCGATGTCCGATACCGCCGCCGACACCACCTACAGGTTGCTTCCGCTGGGGCAGGACGGCATCCTCGTGCGGTTCGGTGACGGGTTGCAGGCCCATCCGGACCGCGCGCAGGCCTTTGCCGACACCCTGCGCGCCGCCGACTTGTCTGGCGTCACCGAAATCGCCACCTCGCTGGCCGCCACCTATCTGCGGTTCCGGCCGGCAGAGATCGGCCGCGACGCTCTGACGGAGCAACTGTATCGCTTGCTTGACGCGCCGCACGCGCCGCAGGCCAAGACCCGGTCCCGGCTCTGGACGATTCCCGCCAGCTTCGGCGGCGACAGCGGTCCGCAACTCGACGCCGCTGCAGCCTTGGCCGGCCTGTCGCCGCAGGCCGCCATCGCCGAGATCGCTGCGACCGACCTGTCCGTCCTCGCGATCGGCTTCGCCCCCGGTCAGCCCTATCTGGGCCACCTGTCGCCCGGCTGGGACATGCCGCGTCAAAGGGATTTGGCACCGCAGGTTCCCGCCGGTGCGCTGGTCGTGGCGCTGCGGCAGATCGTGCTGTTCGCCAACCCCAGCCCGACCGGCTGGCGCTGGATCGGCACCTGTGCCTTTGCGCCCTTCCTTCCTGACCGCATGGAGCCCTTCGCCCTGCGCGCCGGCGACCGCCTGCGCTTTGCGCCGACGGATGCCGACACCATTGCCCGGCTACGGGCGGGGCAGACCGACGGCCTTGGCGGTGCGGTCTGCACCGACGTCCCATGACCGCGACCCTCTCAATCCTGCGCGGCGGGCCGCTGATGACGGTGCAGGACATGGGCCGCCCCGGCCGGATGGCCGTCGGCCTGTCGCCCGGCGGTGCGATGGATCGGCTCGCCTTGCTGGAAGGGGCTGCCCTGATGGGCCTCCCCCAGCCAGTCGCGGCCATCGAGATGGCGGGCCTCGGGGGTTCGTTCCGCGTCGATGCCCCCGTCCGCTTTGCCTTGACCGGTGCGCCGATGACCGCCCGCCGGGACGACACGGCGCTGCGCTGGCACGCAAGCCATGTGCTGCAGCCCGACCAGACGCTGACACTGGGCGGCGCGCAGGCCGGGACCTACGGATACCTTACGCCCGCCAGCGGAATCGCCGAGGATTGTCTGCTCGGGAGTGCCGCGGCGCATCTCTCTGCCGGCCTTGGCCGTCTTTTGCAGGCCGGTGACGTGGTGGCCCTCGGCACCGACCCCGCCCCGGACCGACCGCCGCAGGTGCTGACGGCCGATGCGCGGTTCTCCGGCGGCACGCTGCGCTTGATGCCGGGACCGCAGACCGCGCTGTTCGACGACGATACGCTGGCTCGGCTGGCTGCCACGCCGTTTCACCGCAGCGCCCGCGCGAACCGGACGGGGCTGCCGCTGACGTCGGACGGTCTGGGTTTCGCGACGCGGGCCACGGCCAGCCCGATCTCCGACTTTATCGTTGCCGGTGACCTCCAGATCACCGGCGACGGCAGCCCGTTCCTGATGCTTGCCGAATGCCAGACCATCGGCGGCTACCCCCGGATCGGCACGGTAATCGCCGCGGACCTGCCCCGCGCGGCGCAGGCCGCCCCGACCGATCCGCTGCGCTTTGCCTGGCTGACGACGGAAGCGGCCGACACCCTGTTCCAGACAGACGCGCAGGTGCTGGCGGCCTTGCGCGGCCGCGTGCACCCCCAAGTCCGCGATCCGGCAGACGTGCCGGACCTGCTGTCCCATCAACTGATTGGCGGCGTCACTGCCGGCCGCGACGAGGAGACCTGATCATGACCCAATCCATCGACCTGAACGCCGACATGGGCGAAGGTTTTGGCCCCTGGGCGATGGGCGACGACGACGCCCTGCTGAAGATCGTGAGTTCCGCCAATATCGCCTGCGGCTTCCACGCAGGCGATCCGGTCACGATGGGTCGCACGATGGACATGGCGCTCACCGCCGGCGTGGCGATCGGCGCGCATCCCGGATTTGCCGACCTGCAAGGCTTCGGACGCCGCCGACTGACGCTGTCCTCGACCGAACTGACCCACATGATCCAGTATCAACTGGGTGCCGCGATGGCCCTTGCGACCGCCCGCGGCGCGCGGCTCGCGCATTTCAAGCTGCACGGTGCTTTGTCCAACATGGCCTGCGAGGATCTGGATATGGCCGCGACCTGCTACCGCGCGGCGTTGGCCGTGCAGCCCGACCTGTGCCTTGTGGTCATGCCGCAGACGGCGCTGGCGCAGGCCGCAGCCGACCTTGGGGCCGCCACCGCGTCAGAGGTCTTTGCCGACCGTACCTATAACGACGAGGGCACGCTGACGGACCGCCGCCAGCCCGGTGCCATGATCCACGATCCCGCGACGGCCGCCACACGCATCCTCGACATGCTGCGCGACGGCGGCATCACCAGTACCGGTGGGCGGTTCCTGCGGGTGCCCATCGACACGGTCTGCGTCCACGGCGACGGACCAGAGGCGCTGGCCATCGCAGCCACCCTTGCCCGGTCGCTGACCGACGCGGGCCATGCCATCAGGGCCCCCTCGCGATGACGCCGCCGGAACAAGTTGACAGGGACGCGGTTGACCCGGACCACGACGGGCACCGCCCCGCAGAATAGCCAAAGGCCCGCCATGACCCTGACGATCCCCGCGACCGATCACGGCCTGATCCGCATCTTCAAGGTGACGGGCCCCGCACCCGAAGGGCTCGACACGCGCGCGCCTCAGGCCATGCAGGCGCTGTTCGGGACCGATGCGCTCGACCCCGATTTCGTCGATGTGGTCGACACCCGCGAATTGTCGGGGCTGTCGCTGCTGGATTACCTGCATCAAGGCTATGACATTCCGGACGACGCGCTGGCGGACCCCGCCCTGCGCGATCTGCGCGGCCTGGTCGTGCTGATCATGTCACGCGCCGCGCGGGGGCAGGATGTCACGCTGACGCTCGCGCCGCAGGTCAGCCACGTCACGACCACCGGCGATCCCGTCCGCCTGAATGCCCCTGCGGCACCGCTCGCCGCAACCTCAGCCACCGGCACCGTCTCGGGCGGCAAGGCACCGCCCAGTGCGGCAGCCATGTCGGGCCGTGTCGCCACGATCGCACTTCTGGTGCTGTTCGCTGTCGTCGCACTGATGATCTGGGTGGCAAGCTAGAACATCCCCGCAGCCGCAAGGCGATATCGCGACAGGTCTTTCGGCCCGTCGATGCCGACCGAACCGGTGGCATCCGATTGACCCTGCCTCCCGCGCTGCCTACACCTTGCGGCACCCAAGCCGCCAGGACCGCATGACCACGCTTCATTTCGCCAATGCCCGCCTGATCGACCCCGTCGCCCTGACCGACATGGTCGGCAGCCTGACCGTGCGCGATGGCATCATCATCGACCAAGGCGGCACGGCACCCGCGTCGGCCACCGTGATCGACTGCAACGGGGCCTGCCTTGCCCCCGGCATCATCGACGTCGGCGTCAAGGTCTCGGAACCCGGCGAACGGCACAAGGAATCCTTCCGCTCGGCCGGTCGCGCCGCCGCCGCCGGAGGTGTGACGACCATTGTGACCCGTCCTGACACCACGCCCGCCATCGACACCCCCGAAACGCTTGAATTCGTGCGCCGCCGGGCCGAGGCCGAATCCGTCGTCAACGTCCTGCCCATGGTCGCCCTGACCAAGGGTCGCATGGGCCGCGAGATGACAGAGATCGGCTTTCTGCTGGACGCCGGTGCCGTCGCATTCACCGATGGCGACCGGGTCGTGACCGACACCAAGGTCCTGTCGCGTGCGCTGACCTATGCCCGCAGCCTCGATGCGCTGGTGATCGGCCACCCGCAGGACCCCGGCCTGTCCGCCGGGGCCTGTGTGACCACCGGCAAGTTCGCGTCCCTGCGCGGCCTGCCCGGCGTGTCGCCGATGGCCGAGCGCATGGGACTTGATCGCGACATCGCCCAGCTGGAGATGACCGGCGCACGCTATCACGCCGACCAGATCACCACCGCCCGCGCCCTGCCCGCGCTGGAACGGGCCAAGCGCAACGGCCTGCACATCACCGCCGGCATCAGCATCCACCATCTGACGCTGAACGACATGGACGTGGCCGACTACCGCACCTTCTTCAAGCTGACCCCGCCCCTGCGGTCCGAGGACGACCGCCAGGCCGTCATCGTCGCCCTGGCCGAGGGGCTGATCGACATCGTCTGCTCCATGCACACCCCGCAGGACGAGGAATCGAAACGCCTCCCGTTCGCGCAGGCCGCCGCCGGGGCCGTCGGTCTGCAAACCCTGCTGCCCGCCGCCCTGCGCCTTGTGCATGGTGGCCAGATCGACCTGCCGCGCCTGTTCCGCGCCCTGTCGCTGAACCCCGCGCATCTGTTGCGCCTGCCCGCCGGACGCCTGACGACGGGCGCGCCTGCCGACCTCGTGCTGTTCGACCCCGACGCGCCCTTCGTGCTAGATCGCAGCACCCTGCTCTCCAAGTCGCGAAACACACCCTTCGATGGGGCGCGGCTGCAAGGCCGCGTCATCGGCACATGGGTCGCCGGAAACCGCGTTCACGGTGGCCTCGATGCCTGAGATCACATCTCCCACCGGAGTGCTGCTGCTCTGGGCCGTCCTTGGCTACCTGCTCGGCTCCATCCCGACGGGCGTGATCCTGGCGCGCGCAATGGGCCTTGGTGACCTGCGACAGATCGGGTCGGGCAACATCGGCGCCACCAACGTCCTGCGTACCGGCAACAAGCGGGCTGCCGCCCTGACCCTGCTGGGCGACGCGCTGAAGGGGGCCGCGGCGGTCCTGCTTGCCCGCGCCTTTGCCGCGCCCGACGCCGTGCAACTGGCCGCCCTGATGGCGTTTCTCGGGCATTGCTTTCCGGTCTGGTTGCGGTTCAAGGGCGGCAAGGGTGTCGCCACGTTCCTCGGCCTCCTGCTGGCCTTGGCACCGCCGGCGGGCCTTGCCGCCTGCGCAATCTGGGCGCTGACCGCAAAACTGGGCAAGATGTCGTCGCTCGCGGCACTGATGGCCGCAGGCTGGTCACCGATCATCGTCACCCTGTTGGGGCGCGGCGATCTCTTCGTTCTGGCCTCGCTGCTGGCGCTGCTGGTCTACCTGCGCCATGCGGCGAATATCGCCCGCATCCACAAGGGCACGGAACCGAAAATCGGCGCAAAGTCCTAGACCAGCCGCCGCCCGCGCCACAGCATCCGCAACGCGATCCACACCAGCCAGACAGGCCAGCCCAGGACCTGCCGCAAACCGACCACCCGCAACGCCAGCGCGAACGGCAGCACAACGGCCAGCCCCACCAGCGCCCCCAGCACGAAAGCCCCGCCCGCTTTCACGGGCAGGCCCAGCGCCAGGGGTCCAAGGATCAGCGCCACAGGCGCAATCCGCCCGAACAGGAAACGCATCATCATCGTTTCGATCTAGACAACAATCGTGCCGAAAATGCGGCGAAAACTAAGACTGCGCATCGAATCAGATGCGCGTCTGCCCTGCCATCTTCTCGGTCGCCTCGGCGGTGCGTCGGGTGTTGTGGTAGATACCCAGCCCCAGATACATGAAGCCCGCCACGAACGCGATATAAAGCCCGCCACCGATCAGGATCATCAGGAACCCAAGGATGCCGCCACCGGCCGGGGTCCCCATGCCCGGTGCGAACAACGCGGCAAGTGCAGCCACGACGACACCGATCACGCCCAACACGACAAAAACGCTGATCAACTTGTCCAGAACACCAATAAAAAAATCACGCATGGAAATCTCTTTTGTTCAATCCATGCGAGACTGTGGATCAGTAGGCATATTCCGCGTAAATGGGGTCGAGATTCTCGTTCCATTCACCGTGATACTTCGACAACAGTTCGTCGGCCGGCACGATCCCCGTCTCGACGCTGTCGCGCAACGCATCCAGGAAATGCGTCTCGTCCGCGACAAGCCCGCCGGCACCCAGTTTCGCCCGCGCCTTCAGGCCGCCATAGGCGATCGCGACGCAGGACCGGGCCAGCGCGAGCATGTCGATGCCGTCGACCTTGGCCTGCAATCCGTCGACGCTCGCTGCCACCCGCAGGGCCTCGCGCTGGTCCGCCGTCCAGTCCTTGCACAGGTCCCAAGCCGCATCGAGTGCCGACTGATCGTAGGTCAGCCCGACCCAGAACGCCGGCAGCGCACACAGCCGTCGCCACGGGCCACCATCGGCACCGCGCATCTCGATGTACTGCTTGATCCGCGCCTCGGGGAACACCGTCGTCAGATGGTCGGCCCAGTCGGACAGCAACGGCTTTTCCCCCGGCAGCGCGGGCAGCTCGCCCTTCAGGAAATCGCGGAACGACTGGCCCAGCGCATCGATGTATTTGCCGTCGCGGTAGACGAAGTACATCGGCACATCCAGCACCCAGTCCACCCAACGCTCGAATCCCATGCCGTCCTCGAAGACCCAGGGCAGCGTGCCGGTCCGGCTCGCATCCAGATCGCGCCAGATACGCGAGCGCCAGGACTTGTGGCCGTTCGGCTTGCCTTCGAAGAACGGTGAATTGGCGAACAGCGCCGTGGCCACCGGCTGCAAGGCCAGCGCCACGCGCAGCTTTTGCACCATGTCCGCCTCGGATGAAAAATCAAGGTTCACCTGCACCGTGCAGGTGCGCCGCATCATCTGCGTGCCATGCGTGCCGACCTTGCCCATGTAGGCATCCATCAGCTTGTAACGCCCCTTGGGCATCAGCGGCATCTGGTCATGCGTCCATTCGGGCGCGGCACCAAGGCCGATAAAGCCTGCGCCGATCTCGTCCGCGATCTCCTTCACCTGTGCGAGGTGATGGTTCACCTCGTCGCAGGTCTGGTGGATCGTCTCGAGCGGCGCACCGGACAGTTCCAGTTGGCCGCCGGGTTCAAGCGAGACATTCGCCCCGTCCTTCACCAGCCCGATCAGCTTGCCGCCCTCCATCACCCGGTCCCAGCCGAATCGATTGGCCATGCCATCCAGCATCGCATGGATGCCGACCGGGCCGTCGTAGGGCAGCGGCAGGTGGTTGGCCTTGATATAGCCGAATTTTTCGTGCTCGGTCCCGATGCGCCACTGGTCCTTGGGCTTGCAGCCCTTGGACAGCATCTCGGCCAGCTGGTCGTGGCTTTCGATGGGGCCGCCACCGGTTTGGGGAATGGACATGGGGCAGCCTTCTATTCGCCTGGGGTGTCGCAGACTATCTGGCGTGACCCGACCGCTGCGTCAATGCAAGAGCGTGCGTTCCTTTTCCCACACCGTCACCCGCGCACCGGGTGTGCGTTCAAGCACATCCAGCATGTGACCGCTGCGGATGCCCGGCAGCGTGGCAAAGACGTCGAACAGTGCTTCGGCCCCTTCGGCATTGACCGGGATCGCAAGTCCCTGTCCGCCCACGCCGGTCAGCACCCAATGCGGCGACGGCATCGCGGCAGGCTCCAGCTCCAGCCGGGTCAGGTCGGCCACATCCATCGTGCCACCGGTCAGGGGCCCCATGTAAACAAGCCTTCGTTCGTCCAGCACGACGACCCCGGGGCCCTGCCCGCCCTGCCGGAACCGGGCGCGTTGCCAGCCGGCAAAGGCGATGCCCGCCCCCAGCAGCACGAGCACGACACCGATCCACCGCACGACGCCGAAACTGCCCAGCGCCCACCACAGGCCCAGCACGGCAAGCCCTGCGGCGAACAACACTTCGCGCCAGCGCCACAGGGCCGCACGTGCGGCGGGACGCAGGAAATCAGACATCGGGCAACCAAGGAGCTGTCATACAGAACTGCCCAAAGCAGGACCTTTCCAAGTCGTCATCGGACATTCGGCTTGCGCCACCATTCATCGCCAATCCCCCAAGGTCACCTGCCACAACGTCAGCGCCGCCACCGCCGCCGTATCCGCCCGCAGGATGCGCGGGCCAAGGCTGATCGCCTGCGCCCGGTCCATCCCGTGCAGGCGCGCGCGTTCATCCGGTGAAAACCCGCCCTCCGGCCCGATCAGCACCGCCCAAGGCCCCGGAGTCAGGGACGCAAGGTCCGCCGCCGCACCCACAAGACCCTCGTCGCAGAACAGGATGCGCCGGTCGTTCCAGCCGTCCAGCACGGCAGACAGCCGTGCAACCTCGGCCACCTGCGGCACATAGGTGCCGCCGCACTGCTCGGCAGCCTCGACCGCATGGGCCTGCAACTTGTCGGTGCGCGCCTTCTCGTTGGTGTAGTCCGTGACCACCGGCAGGATGCGCGCGACGCCCAGTTCGACTGCCTTTTTCACCATGAAATCCATGCGCTGCTTCTTGATCGGCGCGCAGATCAGCCACAGGTCGGGTGGTGCTATCTGCGGTGCCGTCTGCGCCTGCACCGCCAGCACGCCGCCCCGCTTGGACCCTTCGACGACCACCGCGTCCCAGGCCCCGTCGCGCCCGTTGATGAGCGTCAGCACATCGCCGGCCCCCAGCCGCATCACGGCAAAGAGATACATCGCGCGGTCCCGATCCAGCGGAACCGTTTGCCCTTCCCCCAAGGGGTGATCTACAAAAAGGCGAACTTTGGAAGCCATGGACAAGACATATGACCCAGACCACCGGTATGCCAGAGGCCGCCGCCGGACGTGTTGCCGATTCCGCCGGCAACTGGGTCGACACCCGCGCGCCGTCCGCATGGCAACCCTACCTGCGGCTGTCGCGCCTCGACCGGCCCATCGGCACATGGTTGCTGTTGCTGCCCTGCTGGTGGGGGATCGCACTGGCGTCGCTCGCCACCGACAGCTTCACCCGGTTCGACCTCTGGCTGATCGCGGGCTCCGCGCTGGGTGCCGCCCTGATGCGCGGTGCGGGCTGCACCTGGAACGACATCACCGACCGCCACATCGACGGATCGGTCGCGCGCACGCGGTCGCGGCCGATCCCGTCCGGTCAGGTCAGCGTCAGGCAGGCGCTCGGCTGGATGATCGTGCAATGCGGCATCGCCTTCGCGATCCTGCTGACCTTCCCGCCTGCGGCCATCGCCCTGGGCATCGCGGCCCTGATCCCCGTCGCGATCTACCCTTTCGCCAAGCGGTTCACCTGGTGGCCGCAGGTCTTCCTCGGCCTTGCCTTCAACTGGGGCGCGCTGCTGCTGTGGACGGCCCACACCGGGTCGCTCGGCTGGCCCGCCGTGGCGCTTTACGTCGCCGGCATCTGCTGGACGCTGTTCTACGACACCATCTACGCCCATCAGGACACAGAGGACGATGCCCTGATCGGCGTGAAATCCACGGCCCGCCTGTTCGGGGCAAACAGCCCGCACTGGCTACGCGGTTTCCTTGTCGGAACCCTCATGCTGCTGGGCCTCGCGGTCGTCGGCGCAAGCCTCGACAGATCCGTGATCTCTCTGCTGATCGCGCTGCTCGGGCCTTGGGCCATGGCGTGGCACCTCACATGGGAACTGACCCGATTCAAGCCCGACGACACCGGCATCCTGCTGAAACTCTTCCGATCCAACCGCGACGCGGGTCTTTTGCCCTTGCCGTTTTTCGCCGTCGCACTGCTGGCATGATTGCACCCCCCCGCCGTCAGGCCTAGACCGGCGCCAGCCCAAGACCAAGGAGTCCCGGCCATGCGCCTGTCCCACCTCTTTCTGCGCATCGGCGTCTTCGTGCTCGCCGCCGTCGCCTGCACCTTCGCCGCCCGCGCCACCGTCGCCGTGGTCGAGGATGTCTCGGTCGTCGCCGTGCAAGAGGATCTAGTCGACGCCGAGATGTCCTGGGCCAGCGTGCTGGGCGACGGCCTTCAGATCATCCTCGAAGGCGAGGCCCCGACCGAGGCGGCGCGCTTTCGCGCGATTTCCACCGCAGGGCGGGTCGTGGACGCCAGCCGCGTCATCGACAACCTGTCCGTCACCGACACCGCCGGCATTGCCGCACCAGACTTTGCGGTCGAGGTGTTGCGCGGCGACACCGGGATATCGATCATCGGCCTGATCCCCCTCGGCAGCGATCGCGACGCGCTGGACGCGCGCATCGCCCGGATCGCCGACGGTGCCCCTGTCACCGACCTTCTGGAAACCGCCGACTATCCTGTCCCGCCAACCTGGCGTGCCGCGATGGACTACGCCCTGCGCGCGCTCGACCTGCTGCCACGGTCCAAGATTTCCGTGACCCAGAACCGTGTCGCGGTCACCGCCATCGCCGACAGCGCCGACCAGAAAGCCAGCTTCGAGACCGCACTGGCCCGCAATGTGCCGGCCGGCGTCCGCCGCGAGGTGCGCATAACAGCGCCGCGCCCGGTGATTTCGCCCTATACGACGCGCTTCACCATCGACGGCGACGGGGCCCGCTTTGCCGCCTGCGCGGTCGACAGCACGGAAACCGAACAGCAGATCGTCGAAGCGGCGACCGCCGCGGGCTTTGACGGCCGGTCGCCCTGCGTCCAGGCACTGGGCGTGCCGTCGCGCACCTGGGGGCAGGCCAACGCGCTGGCAATCAAGGCGGTGGCCGACATCGGCGGCGGCACCGTCACGATCGCCGACACGGACATCACGCTCGTGGGCCTTGAATCGACGGATCAGGACACCTTCGAACGGGTGGCGGGCGTGCTGGAAAACGCCTTGCCCAAAGTCTTTGCCCTGACGACCGACCTGCCCCGCCCCGTCGAGGCGACAGCCGAAGGCCCGCCAACCTTCGCGGCCACCCGCAGCCCCGAAGGCGGCGTGCAGTTGCGCGGCCGTGTCATCGACGATCTGGCGAACATGACCGTCGAAAACTATGCTGCCGCGAAATTCGGCGCGGCCAACATCACGATGGGGACCCGCGTCGGTGGTGAATTGCCGCAGGACTGGGGAGTCCGCGTCCTTGCCGGGGTCGAGGTGCTGGCGCAGCTCGTGAACGGCAGCGTCACCGTCACGCCGGACCTCGTGAAGGTCACCGGCAACACCGGCAATGCCAATGCGCCTGCCATCGTCACCAACCTGCTGATCGACAAGCTGGGCCAGACCGCCGAGGCCGACCTCGACATCACCTATGTCAAGGAACTCGACCCCGCCGCCGGATTGCCGACGCCCGACGAATGTCTCGCGAACATCGCCACGGTGACCGAAGGGCGCAAGATCGTCTTCGACCCCGGTTCCGCCTCGCTCACGTCGGACTCCCAGCCGATCCTCGACGATATTGCAGAAACGCTGGAGCGATGCCCCGACCTCGCCCTGCAGATCGCAGGCTATACCGACAGCCAGGGCGGCGAGGAGATGAACCTCGCGCTCTCGCAGTCCCGCGCCGAGGCGGTCCTCGACGCGCTGCGCATGCGCCGGGTGCCGATCGGCACTTTTACCGCAACAGGCTTTGGCGAAGCCGATCCCATTGCGGACAATGACACCGATGAGGGTCGCGAGGAAAATCGCCGTATCGCCTTTTCATTGACACAGACCGTGGAAGAACCCACGACGCTGGAGCAAGTAGAAAGCGACGCCGACACCGATACAGAATCCGAACCGGAGTCCGATCCGGCCCCCGAAACGACCAAATGACCGTCAGGACCTGCCCGTGAACCGCACCGAATTCATCATTGCCACGGCGATCATCCTCTTCGTCGCCTTCGTGCTGGGTTGGTTCGCAAGCTGGTTGGTGAACCGCGCGACCCGCGTGACCAAGGCAGAGATCGGCGAACTCGACCGCATGGCGCAGGCCCTCCACGAGGCGGAAGAGACCCGCGACCAGGCAATCACCTACCTGCAACAGCGCGAGGCCGAGATCACCAACCAGCTGTCGCAGACCGAAGCCGAACTGCGGGCCGCGATGGAGGGCCTGCGCGACGCCCGGCAAGAGGCCGAGGAATACCGCAGCTACATCGACCGCCAGAACGCCGGCTGACCTGCCCGACCTGATGCGCGAGCATCGGCGTCGTTTTCACGACAAGGCCGCACCCGTGAATTCAGTCGCCGGTCGGACGCCCGCCACGTCAGATCAGCGCCATCCGTTCCGCGCGTTCGGGATCGGGGAACGGACGATACAGCGCGACATCGACCTCTCCCACCATCTGATGCACCGTCGTGTAAAGCCTCTCGACGTTCGCGGCCCCCGACGCGGTAAAGCGAAACGCCTTGTCCAGTTGCGTCATGTCCTCCACCTCGATCTCGAGCTGGAAGTCGCGGGCGCGGGGCGCACCGAAACCCAGCTTGCGACGACACGGCCCCCAGGAATGGATCTTGCCGTTCGTCTGCAACAGCGACATCCAGGCCTCGATCGCGACGGCAAAGGCGACGGCCTTGGCATCGTCCTTCAGATCGATTCCGCAGGTATAGTAATTCACGACCATGCTCCCCATTCAGCGCGGGGCCAGCATCGCCGCTTCGTCCTGACAAATCGTGAACGGCCTCAATGACCGTGATGGGCGTGGGCCCGGAGTCCGGGGTCAGGATCACCGATCAGTTGCGCGCCGTGACAGGCATGCCGGCTGCATTCGACCTCCAGCGTCGCGCGCGTGACGCCGTGCGCCGCAAGGGTCTGCCGCACGGCGGCCTTGATCGCATCGGCGCGCCCCCAGTCGCCTTCGGTCACCACGACATGGGCATCGACCGACGTGCGCTCTTCGTCGATCATCCACAGGTGAACATGGTGGACGTCAGCGACACCCGCCACCGCACGCATGTCCGCCACGATCGCCGCCCCATCCGACCCGGCCGGACTGCCCAGCATCAGCAGGCGGATCACCGGCCCGATCTCGGTCACGGACTGCCACAGGATGTAGCCTGCGATTGCCAGCGTCACGACCGGGTCGACCCAGGTCCAGCCGAACCGCAGGATCAGCACCCCCGCCACGATCACGCCAACCGATCCAAGCGCATCGCTGACATTGTGCAGAAAGGCCGCGCGCATGTTCATGCTGGACTTGCTCATGGCATAGGTCAGCGCCGCCGTGATCAGGTCGATCACCAACGCCGCGACCGCGATCCAGATCACCAGCCAGCCGTTCACCCCCTCGGGAGAGATCAGCCGCGATACGCCCTCGTAGACCAGCCATAGGCCGATCACGATCAGCGTCGTATAGTTGATCAACGCCGCCACGACCTCGGCCCGCGCATAGCCAAAGGTCATGGCCATGTCGGCCGGCCTGCGCGCAATTCGGCGTGCACCGAACGCAATCACCAGCGCCAGCGCATCCGACAGGTTGTGGATCGCATCCGCAATCAGCGCGAGGCTGCCCGACAGGATGCCGCCGACGATCTGCGTCACCGTCAGCAGCAGGTTGACGCCCACGGCGGCCACGATGCGCCGGTCACCTGTCGCCGGGTCCACGTGATGATGATGTCCGGCCATGCCAGTCCCCTTGTCGATCCTTCGGTGCCGGGCGGCACCCGGTAATGCATCAGCGTTTCAGGGGCGGGGCGCCGCGGCCCTGCGCAGGCGGTCGTTGATCGCCGCCCCCAGTCCATGACCGGGCACGGGTGCCACGGCGACGGCACTGGCCGACATCGCGTCAAGTCGGTGCAGGCAGTCGAACAGGTTCGCCGCAGCCTCGCGCAGATCGCCGTTGCGCGACAGCGTCAGATGCCCGGCCACCGCGCCAAAGCCCAGCAGTACCTCGCCCGGTCGCGGTTCCGTTGCGTTCAGCCGCACCGTGCCACGCGGCGCATAATGGCTTTCCATCATGCCGGGTGCCGTGATTGCGTCGCCCGTCGGTCGCCGCAACAGCCCGCCCAACGCGTTTTCCAGCGCCTCCTCCGGCACGCCGCCGGCGCGCAGAAGCACCGGGTCGCCGGTCATGTCAAGGATCGTCGACTCGAGCCCGACGCCGCAGGCCCCGCCGTCGATCACGCCATCGATTCGGCCCGCGAGCCCGGCCAGCACATGCGCCGCCGTGGTCGGGCTGATCCGGCCAGAAGGATTGGCGCTTGGCGCGGCAACCGGCCCGCCAAATTCGCGGAGCAGGCCCCGCGCGACAGGATGATCCGGGACCCGCACCGCAAGCGTCGTCAGCCCCGCCGTCACCAGCGACGAAATTCCGGCATCCGGCCGCAACGGCAGCACCAGCGTCAGCGCGCCGGGCCAGAACGCTTGCGCCAGCTGTCGGGCCAGCGGGGTGAACGTGACCAACGCCTCTGCCGCAGCAAGATCGGCCACATGCACGATCAGCGGGTTGAAGCTGGGCCGCCCCTTGGCCGCATAGATGCCCGCCACCGCGACAGGTTGCCGCGCGTCAGCCCCAAGACCATAGACCGTCTCGGTCGGGAAAGCGATCAATCCCCCGCGCTGCAACACCGCAGCGGCCTGCGCCAGCCCGTTCGCATCCGCGCCAAGGATGGCGGTTTCTGACGTGGCGTTGTCATTGCGCGATTGCATGGGGTGGCTACCTTGGTCAGGATTGCGCCTGCATAGCGGCCCGTCGCCGCATTGCCAAGCACACCTCAGGAGGACCAGCCATGCCATACCGCGCGCCCGTCGCCGATTTCCGCTTTTTGCTGGACCACGTCGCCGGTTTCGACGCCGTCGCCGCGACCGACCGCTTCAGCGAGGCGACGCCGGACATGACCGACGCCATCCTGACCGAGGCCGCAAAGATGTGCGAGGCAGTGCTGGCCCCGCTGAACCGCGCGGGCGACCTGCACCCCGCGCATCTGGAAAACGGCGTCGTGCGCACGTCCCCCGGTTTCGCCGAAGGCTACCGGGCGATTGCAGAGGGCGGCTGGATCGGGATGTCCGCCGACCCAGCGAATGGTGGCATGGGTCTGCCGATGGCGCTGACGACGGCCGTCAACGACATGATGTCCGCCGCCTGTCTTGCCTTGCAGCTGAACCCGCTGATGACGCAAGGTCAGATCGAGGCACTGGAGCATCACGCCAGCGACACCCTCCGCGATCTTTACATCCCCAAGCTGATCTCGGGCGAATGGTGCGGCACGATGAACCTGACCGAACCGCAGGCCGGGTCCGATGTGGGTGCCCTGCGCACCAAGGCGACGGACAACGGCGACGGCACCTATGCGATCACCGGGCAGAAGATCTACATCTCCTGGGCGGACAACGACTTTACCGACAACGTCTGCCATCTGGTGCTGGCGCGCCTGCCGGACGGCGTGGCGGGAACCAAGGGGATCAGCCTGTTCCTTGTCCCGAAATTCATTCCCGATGCGGACGGCAACCCCGGCAAGGCCAACGACCTGCGGGTCGTGTCACTGGAACACAAGCTGGGCCTGCACGGCAGCCCGACAGCGGTGATGGAGTATTCCGGTGCGGTGGGCTGGATGGTCGGGCCGGAAAACGGCGGCATGGCGGCGATGTTCACGATGATGAACAACGCCCGCCTCGGCGTTGGCACCCAGGGCATCGGCGTGGCCGAAGGGGCCTATCAGCACGCACTGGCCTATGCGCAGGACCGCAAGCAGGGCAAGGCGGGGGGCACCGGCAGCATCATCGAACACGCCGACGTGCGCCGGATGCTGGCCGAGATGAAAGCCGACACCTTTGCCGCCCGCGCCATTGCCATGATGTGCGCCTGCGCCATCGACATGGCCGCAGCCACTGACGACGCCGGCTGGCGCGCCCGCGCCGCCTTCCTCACCCCCATCGCCAAGGCCTTCGGCACCGATACGGGGATCAAGGTCGCGTCCTTGGGCGTGCAGGTCCACGGCGGCATGGGCTTTATCGAAGAGACGGGTGCCGCCCAATATCTACGCGACGTGCGCGTCACCGCGATCTACGAGGGCACCAACGGCATCCAGGCGATGGACCTTGTCGCCCGCAAGCTGATGGACGGTGGCGAGGCCGCAAAACTGCTGATCGAGGAGATCCGCGCCGGGGCCGAAGCTGCCCGCGCCAGCCACGCGGACCTTGCCGAAGCCGTCTGGCAGGCGGCAGAGGATTTGCAGGAAACCACCGACTGGCTGACCGCGCAGGACGACCTGCAACAGCGCTTCTCCGGCGCCGTGCCCTACCTTGCGGCCTTTGCCCGCGTTCTGGGCGGACACGCGCATCTGGCCGCCGCGATCCATGGCGACGCGGGCTGCGCCCGCCTTGCCACCTTCTACATCAAGCGTCTGTTGCCAGAGGTCACGGGCCTGTTGGCCCATGTGCGCGAAGGCTCCGCCGATCTGCTGGCGATCACACCGGACGATCTGGCCGCCTGATCAGCTGCGCGGCACAGCCTTGCCGCGCAGCAACCGCTTTTGCGCCGCGATCCGGAACGGCGCATTCGCGGCCCCGTAGCCGTCGAAACCGCCCTGCCGTTGCAGAATTTCAAAGAACATTCCCCCCGCAAAGGGGCGAGAGTAAAGTTGCAGGAACACGCCCTGCGCGTCGGCATCGTACAGGATGTTGAACCGCTTGAGGTCGGCCATCAGCTCAGCCGGAATGTCGAACCGGGATTCGAGGTCGGCATAGTAGTTCTGCGGCATCGGCAGGCTTTCGAATCCCGCCTTCGCCAAGGCGCGCGCCGTCGCCAGCATGTCGTCGGTGGCCAGCGCCACATGCTGCACCGGCGCGCCAAAGCTGTCGGCCAGAAACGCCCCTGCAAAGGTCCGGTGACTTTCCGCACCGTTCAGCGTGATCCGGAACGTCCGTTCGGGCGTCTGCAACGCCTGGCTGCGCACCAGCCCATCCGGGTCCGTCACGTCCACCACAGGTGCCTTCGACATCGCGAAAAGAGAGGTGTAGAACAGCGACCAGCTCAGCATCTCGTCATAGGTCATGGTTTGCGCGATGTGGTCGATCCGGGTCAGGCCGACACCCGCCGTCGCGGGCACAATCGCATCGAACTCTGCCGTCCAGACGTCCGACAACGCCTGAGAGTGGTCGAGGAAATGCAGCACGCTCCCTCCCAACCCCCGAATTGCGGGAATAGCCGTCTGTCCGGGGCTCAGGTTCTGCGCAAAGGGGTCGGCCCCCAGGGCCTTGGCCCGCGCCGTCGTGTCGGCAGCCGAACCGACCGCCAGCCCGATGTCGTAGATGCTCGTGCCATGCGCATTGTAGATCGACGCCGCCAGATCGCCCGGCTCTGCGTTGATGAGGATGCGGATGTCGCCTTGCTGCCACAGCGTCAGCCGCTTGGACTTGTGCTGTCCAACGCGCGCGAACCCCAGTGTTTCCAGCAGCCGCGCCAGCGCCTTTGCGTCCGCCCCGCGCGACGCGAATTCGATGAAGGCCACGCCTTCCACCCCGGCACGCGGCGGGCAGGCGGGCATGACGACATGGGCCTCCGGTTCGGCGCGGCGCACATCGTCCATCAGCGCGATCAGCGAACGATAGCCGTCGCGCGCAACGCGCAGGGGCGATCCTCCGCGAAACTGGTCGTTGAAGATCTCCAGGCTGACCGGCCCCGCATAGCCTGCGGCCATCACGGCGCGGGTGAACCCGGCGACGTCCAGATCACCTTCGCCCGGCATGTTGCGGAAATGGCGCGACAAATAGAGCAGGTCCATGTCGATCTTGGGCGCATCGGCCAGTTGCATGAAGAAGATGCGATCCCCCGGCACCCGCCGCAGGCTGTCCGGGTCGATGCGGCGGGCCAGCGTGTGAAAGCTGTCCACGATCAGGCCGATATTCGGGTGATCCGCACGGCGCACGATCTCCCAGGCGTCGCGGTGGTCGTTCACATGCCGCCCCCAGGCCAGCGCCTCGAACCCGACGCGCACACCCTGGGCGGCGGCAATCGCGCCAAGCTCTGCAAAGTCGTCGGCAGCCCGGTCGATGCCACCCAGCGCCTCGGGATGGCAGCTTGAACAAACCAGCATCAGGTCGGTCCCCAGTTCGCCCATCAGGTCGAACTTGCGCCGCGCGCGGTCGAACGCCTTGGCCCGCAGCGGCTCCGGCAACCCTTCGAAATCGCGGAACGGCTGGAACAGCGTGACCTCCAGCCCGTGATCGCGGATCATTGCGCCCACGTCGCGCGGGCTGCGGTCGTCGGCGATGAAATCCTGTTCAAAGATTTCCACCCCGTCGAACCCGGCCGCGGCAATCGCCTCCAGCTTCTCGCGCAGGTTGCCGGATACGGATACGGTCGCGATCGAGGTTTTCATGCGTCATCCTTCGCGTGGATAAGATCGTGGCGCAGCCGGTCCTCGTCCAGCGGCAGCCCGGCGAAGAACGCCCAGGCGTGGACGCCCTGATAAAAGAACAGCTCCCACCCGGAAATCACCTGCAACCCGGCAGCCGCCGCATCGGTCAGGAACTGCGTGTCGGCCGGTGTATAGACCGCGTCGAATGCCCAGTCCGCGCCCGCCATCGCGTTGCCCGGCAAGGGGGTGCCGTCGTAACCGACCATGCCGACGGGTGTGCAGTTGATCAAGCCCCCCGCCCCCCGCGCCGCCGCCACCGCATCGGTGCCGGTCCTGACCGCCATGCCCGGCGACGCGCGGCGCAGGTCGGCGGCCAGTGCCTCTGCCTTGGTCAGATCACGGTCCACGAGCCGCAGGTCCGTGGCCCCCAGCGCGATCAGCCCAAAGGCCACCGCCCGCCCGACACCGCCCGTGCCGATCATCAGCACCGGCCCAGTGTCCGCATCGCCCCGCACGCGGCCATAGGCGGCCGTGAACCCGGAATAGTCGGTATTGTGCCCACGCGGCCCGTCCGGGTGAAAAATCACCGTGTTCACCGCCCCGATGGCCCTGACCAGGGGGTCGTCGATGTGCAGGCCCTGCGTCACGACTTCCTTGTAGGGATAGGTCACGTTGATCCCGCGATACCCGCCGTCCAGGCAGTCGGCAAAAACCTCTGCGAAGGTCTCTTGCCGGTCCTTCGGCACCAGCCGGTCATAGGTCACGTCGACGCCGTTCTGCCGCCCCGCCAGCCGGTGCAGCAAGGGCGAGCGTGACCGTGCGATGTTGTCGCCGATGAGCCCCAGTTTCAGCGCCTTCATGCCTTGCCCTTTCGCAACATCGCCTTGCCCCGCGCCCAGAATGGCGTCTGGCTGACGAAGATCAGGATCACCGCGACGAACAGGACGGCGGACAGCGGGCTGGACAGGATGCCGCCAAGGAATCGCCACAGATCCTCACGCTCTGATATGATCGCGCGGCGCCAGTTGTCATCCAGCAGCCGGCTCAGGATCACGCCCAGGATCACCGGCCCCAGCGGATAGCCGTAGTGCCGCATGAAATAGCCGAACACGCCGAACGCCAGCATCCAGTAGACATCCGTGATCGCGTTATTCACCGCATAGGCCCCGACGATGGACAGCAGCATGATCAGCGGGATCAGCACGGCGCGCGGCATCTCGACGATCTTCGTGAACAGCTTGATCCCCGTCAGGCCGAACAACAGCATGAAACAGTTGGCGACGCACAGCGCGCCCACGATGAACCAGAACATCTGCGGCTGGTCGATCATCAGCATCGGGCCGGGATTCATGCCGTGGATGAAAAGCGCGCCGATCATGATGGCCGTGACGGCATCGCCGGGGATGCCCAGCGTCAGCATCGGAATGAAGGCCCCCCCGACGGCGGCATTGTTCGCGGTCTCGGGGGCCACCAGCCCCTCCATTGCGCCTTGACCGAACGGCACCTCGGGGTTGCGGGTGACGCGCTTGGCGTGGTCGTAGGCCATCAATGCGGCGATGTCGCCGCCGGTGCCGGGCAGCGCGCCGATGATGACACCGATGGACGAGGTTTGCAGCGACAGGGGCAGATGCTTCCTGACTGTCCTCCAGGACGGCACGATGCGGCTGATCTTCTGGCGCACGGCGGTCTTGTCGGCGTGCTGCAACTGCATCAGCGCCTCGGACACGCCGAACATGCCGATCATCACGGCGATGAAGGAAATCCCGCCCTCCAGCAGGCGGAAGTCGAAGGTAAAGCGTTCGGCGAAGGTCAGAGGATCGCGGCCCACGGCACCGATCGCGATCCCCAGCGCCCCGGCAAAGATGCCCTTGACCAGTGACCCGGTGGACAACGACCCCACCAGCAGGATCCCGAGGACCGCCAGCAGCATGTAGTCGCGCGGCTGGAAACCCAGCGCAAAGTCCGACACGAAGGGTGCTGCCAGCGCCAGCACGATGATACCGATGAAGCCGCCGATGAAGGACATGACCGTGGTGACACCAATGGCCGTCCCCGCCTCGCCCTTCTGCGCCATCGGGTAACCATCCATCGCCGTGGCGATCGCCGACGGCGCGCCAGGGATGTTCAGCAGGATCGCCGTGCGCGACCCGCCATAGACGCCGCCCATGTAGATGCCGATCATCAGCGCGATGGCCGGATAGACCTCCCATGAAAAGGTGAACGAGATCAGGATCGACACCGCCATCGTCACCGACAGGCCGGGGATCGCCCCGACGTAGACGCCTGCAAAGGTGCCGACGCCGACCAGCAGGAAAAGCTGCGGCTGGGTAAAGACCGTCAGGAAAGCCATCAGCGTGTCCATCACTGCACGCCTCCGAACAGATTGCGCAGCATCTGCACGGCCTCGGCCTCTGGCACGATCCCGGCGGGCATCAGGACGGAAAACACGATGCGGAAGATCAGCCAGATCACCAGAAGACTGGCCAACGACACGCCCACCGTGAATCCCCAGCCCCGGCGCGACAGCACCTTGACGCCGACGATCAGGAACAGCGCAGACGTCGGAAGGAATCCGAAGGGGCGCAGCAGCACCGCGTAGCCCACCAGCAGGCCCACGAACAGGATCACGACACCGGGCAGGATGTCGCGGGCAATGCTCTCTTTGGCCACGACTGGCTGGCGCGCCGTGTGCACCACGACGATCACCGCCGTCAGGACCATGACCGCTGCGGTCGCCATCGGGATCGCACCGGCCGATGACAACTTGGAGAATCCGGCGATGCCGTAGGCGTTCCACAGCAGGCCAAGGCTTGCCAGCGCAAGGAAGATCGCAAAGGCCAACTCTCCCGGTCGGCGCTGCGCCGTGTAGCCGCCCGGCAGCGCATCACTGCTGCCGTCGTGGTGGATCGGTTCCGGTGTGGTCATCGTGTCCTCCCCAGACAGACTGTCGCGTCACGTGTGAAAAGGGCGCCGCACTTCGCATCGAAGGCGGCGCCCATTGGCGTCAGGGGGCGTGGCCGCGCCCCGCTGGCCGCGCGTTTATTCGGCGGGCTTGGCGATGCCGAACTCTTCGGGCGATGTCGTGGCCAGGCCCGCATCCTGCAACAGCCATGCGGTGTTCTGCTGCCAGGTGTCCAGGAACGCCTGCGCCTCTTCACCGCTGATGTTCATCATCGTGAACCCGCGGTCGTCCATCAGTTGCAGAAAGCCGGGGTTCTGGCTGGCCTGCGCATAGGCGTCCGTCAACTTGGCCACCACATCGTCCGGCGTGCCGGCCTTGACGAAGATGCCAAAGAACGGCCCCCAGGGCAGATAGGCCTCATAATCCGGGTTGGCGGACACGATGGTCGGCACGTCCGGCAGCTTGTCCGAGGCCACGGTGTCGAACAGCGCGATGGGCTTCATCGTGCCGGCGCGGATGCCTTCGATGGATGCACCCAGCACGGCGGGCATCACGTCGATGGCTCCGCCCTGCAACGCCGTCAGCGCCGGGCCGTCGCCGTCATAGGGCACCGCGATCACGTCGAGATCGCCCTCGACCGAGTCCATCATCGCGGTGATGACCGACGCCAGGCCGCCGGGTCCGGTCGAACCCAGCTTCAGCTCGCCCGGATTGTCGGCGATGTACTGCATCATGCCGGCGTAGTCGTCGAAGGGCACGTCGTTGTTGGCGACCAGAATCGGCGTGCCGCGTGCCAGCAGGTTGATCGCGGTAAAATCGGAGTAATCCTTGTCGCCAAGCCCCATGACCTTGTAAAGCAGCGGGTTTTCCGCGCCCATCAGCAGGGTGTAGCCGTCGGCCTCTGCGTCGGCCACGTAGTTCAGGCCAATGGCGCCCACGCCGCCGGTCATGTTCTGCATGACGACGGTGCCGCCCAGGATTTCCTCGGCGTGGGGCGTCACGGCACGCATGACCGTGTCGGTGGACCCGCCGGCCCCCCACTGGATGATGCCCTGGATTTCCTTCGTCGGATAATCCTGCGCCTGCGCGGCGGTCAGGCCAAGTGCGAGTGCCGAAACGGCACCCAGAATGATCGTCTTCATGTGAAGTTCTCCCTGGATGTTCCTGTGCAGGGCCTCCACCCCGCACGCTCGCCGATGCTTATGACCGCCAAGGCCCGGTAACGTCAAATGCCCATTTGTCTCGGGTATTAACCTCATGTTAATCGCGCGCCGGATTGTTCCAGTGGCCATGCGCCTCGGCCAGTTCCTTGCGGAATTGGCGGATCGTGAAGTCGGCAAAGTGCGACATGCTGCGCCCGGTCTTGGCGACAACGTAGATCGTGATCGGGGCCAGTTCCGCCAGCGGTCGCCGGACAAGGCCGGGCATATAGACCTCTGCCACGGAAAATTCGTCGATCAGCGCGACCCCCAGCCCGTGCCGCACAAGGCTGACGACCGTCTGCGCGAACCGACCACGCATGACGTAGCGCGGTTCGATCCCCGCATCGCGAAACGGCTTGGCCATGATCGCGCCGTAAGGATCGTCCGGCTCCACACCGATCAGCGGCTCCTGCGCCAGATCGGCGACGGTGACCTGCGCCTGCGCGGCCAGCTTGTGCCCGTCCGGCAGGATGGCCACCAGCCGCCCCTCGGCGATCGGCGTGCTGTCGATGCCGGGGTTGTCGACATGCGACGACATGATGACGAACTCGCCGCGTTCCAGCAGCAAGTAATCCAGCGTCTCCTCGATCTTGAGGATGTTGACGTCGATGAACAGGTCCGGACAAGCGCCGCGCACGTTGCGGATCGCGCGGTCGGCGATGAACTGCGCGACGGACGGGGCAGAGGCGAAGGACAGCCGCACATCCTCGCCCTTCTGCAAGGACCCCAGCGCCTGTTGCAGGTTCTCGACGCCCTTGTAGACCTGCCGGATCTGGTCAAAGACCGCACCCGCCTCGATCGAGGGCACGAACAGGCCGCCGCGCCGCTCGAACAGGCGGATGCCCAGCGAATCCTCGGTGTGCTTGATCAGGCGGCTGATGCCGGGGGCCGACACGCCAAGGTGTTCGGCCGCGCCGTTGATCGTGCCGCGCAGCATGACCGCGCGGATCACCTCGACCTGTCGCAGCGTGATGTCCCGCATCGCCTCCCCTTCCCCCCGGTCTGGATCAATTCCGCGGCGGCGACAGGAAACTGTGCGCAGCACCCGCGATGGCGTCCGGTGCCACGGACCGATCCTTCAACGCCACGCCCGATGTCGCCAGCCTGCGCGCCTGATCGTGCAGCCAAGCGAGCCGCCCCGCCGCCTGCGCAAAACCCAGACCGGCCGGGCGCACGTTGGAAATGCAGTTGCGTCGCGCATCCGTCAGTCCGACCTGCGGCGCAAAGGTAAAATAAAGTCCCAGCGAATCCGGCGAGGACAACCCCGGTCTTTCCCCGATCAGGACCAGCACCGCCTGCGCGCCCAGCCGCGCACCGACGTTGTCGCCCACCGCGACGCGGCCCTGTGTCACGATCACCGGCACCGAAAACCGCACCTGCGGCAGGGCCGCAACGAGTGCCGCAACCATCTGCGCCGCATGATCCTGCACGGCCCGGGACGACAGCCCGTCCGCGATGACCAGCGCAAGGTCCGGTGCGTCCATTGGCAAATCAATCCCGTCCGCCAGCCTGCGCCCCTTGTCCGGGTGGCGCAGGTAATCGGCGCGGTCAGTCGCCTGCGACGCGCAGACCACCGCAGGGGCCAGCCCCGCGACGGCACCCAGAACGGTCACAAGTCGCGTCACGTCCAGCGGCACATGCACCGCATCGCGCGCCTGCGCATGGGCCGACTGAAACGCCAGAAGCTCTGCCGTCGGCAGGCTGACGCCCGCCCGCCCCATGCCGATGCGCGCATCGGTAAAGGCCCGAAGCCGTCGCCAGGGATTGTCAGTGACACTCATGGCAGCGCCCGCGCAAAGCGGTCGGGCATCCCGTCGCCCAGCCGAAGGTCGCCGTCCATGATCCCCATGCGTCCCAACCAGGCCTCGAACTCCGGCGCGGGCTTCAACCCAAGCACCCGGCGCAGATAGAGGGCATCGTGGAACGACGTGGACTGGTAGTTCAGCATGATGTCGTCCGATCCCGGCACCCCCATGATGAAGCTGACGCCCGCCACGCCCAACAGCGTCATCAGCGTGTCGACGTCGTTTTGATCCGCCTCGGCGTGGTTGGTGTAACAGATATCGCAGCCCATCGGCAGGCCCAGCAGCTTGCCGCAGAAATGATCCTCCAGCCCCGCCCGCGCGATCTCTCGCCCGTCATACAGGTATTCCGGCCCGATGAAGCCCACGACGGTATTCACCAGCAGCGGATCGAAGTGCCTTGCCACGCCGTAAGCCCGCGCCTCGCAGGTCTGCTGGTCCAGCCCGTGATGTGCGCCCGCCGACAGGGACGACCCTTGCCCTGTCTCGAAGTACATGACGTTGCGCCCCACCGTGCCGCGGTTCAGCGATAGCGCCGCCTCCCGCGCCTCGGACAGATGCGCCAGCGTGAAACCAAAGGCGTCGTTCGTCGCCTCGGTCCCGCCAACGCTCTGGAACACGAGGTCGACCGGCGCGCCATTCTCGATGCAGTCCAGCGTGTTCGTCACGTGAGTCAGCACGCAGGATTGCGTCGGGATATCGTAGCCGTCGATGATGTCTGCCATCAGGTGCAGCAACCGCTCGGCCTGCCCCACGTTGTCGGTCGCCGGATTGATCCCGATGACCGCATCGCCCGCACCATACATCAGCCCGTCCAGAATCGAGGCCGCGATCCCGTTCACATCGTCCGTCGGATGGTTCGGCTGGATGCGCGTCGACAGCCGCCCCGGCAACCCGATGGTGCCGCGAAAGGCGGTCGTGATCCGGCATTTCTGGGCGACAAGGATCAGATCCTGATTGCGCATGATCTTGGCCACCGCCGCCGCCATTTCCGGTGTGATGCCGGGGCGCAATGCCGCCAGCGCTGCCGGCGTCGCAAGATCGCTCAGCAGCCAGTCGCGGAAATCGCCCACCGTCAGATGCGACACCGGCGCAAAGGCCGCGGCGTCGTGCGTGTCGATAATCAGCCGCGTCACCGCGTCAGCCTCGTAGGGAATCAGCGCATCGGTCAGAAAGGTCGCAAGCGGCACATCGGCCAGCACGATCTGTGCCGCCGCCCGCACCTGCGCCGTCCGTGCCGCGACCCCGGCAAGCCGGTCGCCTGCGCGGTCCGGCGTCGCCTGTGCCATGACCTGCGCCAATGACGCGAAGGCGTGCACATGGCCGCCGATGGTCGTGCGATAGCGGCTGGGCATGGTCCCGGTTCCCTTCGTTCCGCCGCATCCTACAGCGCGCGGGTCAAACGGAAAGACCCTGCACTGCATGACGCTTGCAATCATGCGCGCCGCCGTTAACGTCTTCACACGAATGTCATACGGCAGGGTTAACCGCTGCCCCCGTGCACTACCGCAATCATGATCGGAGCATCCCATGATCTCGAAAACGACCCTGCTGACGACCGCCAGCGTATTCTCGCTGCTGTCCGCACCGCTGGCACAGGCCCAGTCGATGGACGAACTCATCGCCGCCGCCAATGCCGAAGGCCGCCTGACCACCATCGCCCTGCCCCATGACTGGTGCGGTTATGGTGCCGTGATCGACGGCTTCAAGGCCAAATACCCCGAGATCGAGGTCAACGAGCTGAACCCCGACGCAGGGTCCGCGGACGAGCTTGAGGCGATCCGCGCCAACGTCGGCAACACCGGCCCGCAGGCCCCCGACGTGATCGACGTCGGCCTGTCCTTTGGCCCCGCCGCCCAGGAAGAAGGCCTGATCCAGCCCTACAAGGTCTCGACCTGGGACACGATCCCCGACGGTGCCAAGGATGCCGACGGCTATTGGTACGGCGATTACTACGGCGTCATGTCGTTCCTCGTGAACACCGATCTGGTGGACAACGTGCCGACCTCCTTCGCCGACCTGCTGAAGCCGGAATATGCCGGGGCCGTCGCTTTGGCCGGTGATCCGCGCGCGTCCAACCAGGCGATCCTGGCCGTCATGGCCGCCGGCATGTCGCGCGGTGCCGAACCGGGCGAGGCTGCTGCGCAGGCCGGTCTGGAATATTTTGCCGAGATGAACGCCGCGGGCAACTTCGTCCCCGTCATCGGCAAGGCCGGCACGCTGGCGCAGGGGACCACGCCCATCGTGATCCAGTGGGATTACAACGGACTTGCCGCCCGCGACACCCTGAACGGCAACCCCCCGGTCGAGGTCGTGGTGCCCTCGGACGCCGTCCTCGCCGGCGTCTATGTGCAGGCGATCAGCGCCCACGCGCCGCAGCCGAACGCGGCAAAACTCTGGATGGAATACCTTTATTCCGACGAAGGGCAGCTGGGCTGGCTCGCGGGCTACTGCCACCCGATCCGGTTCAACGATCTGGTCGCCAACGATGCCGTCCCGCAAGAGCTGATGGACGCCCTGCCGCCCGCGGAAGCCTATGAAGCCGCCGTGTTCCCGACGCTCGATCAGGTGAACGCGAACAACGCCGCAGTCGTCGCGGGCTGGGACTCGGTTGTGGGCGCAAACGTCCAGTAAGCCCTTGACATGACATGGCGTCTCCCGGACCACTCCGGGGGACGCAGTTCTGACCAGCGGGGCGCAATGGCGCGACATTCGGCGATCACGGCGACAGCGCAGAAGTGGGTGGGGATGGTCCCCTTCATGGCCTTCACGGGCCTGTTCCTGATCGCGCCGACCCTGTTCATCGTGATCGGTGCCTTCCGCACGCCCGCCGGTGGCTTCACCTTCCAGAACATCCTCGACCTCAACACCCCCTCGATCCTCAGCGCCTACTGGGTGTCGATCAAGGTCAGCTTCCTGTCCGCCCTGCTCGGCTGCCTGATCGGTTTCGCGATGGCGGCCGCAATGACGCTGGGCGGCATCTCCAACCGCGTCAGAAGCCCGCTGCTGACGTTCTCCGGCGTCGCCTCGAACTTTGCGGGCGTGCCGCTGGCCTTCGCCTTCATCGCGACCATCGGGCCTGCGGGCCTGATCACCATGTATCTGCGCACGGAATGGGGCATCAACCTGCGCATGTATGGCTGGAACCTGTTGTCCACCTGGGGCCTGATTGTCACCTACCTGTTCTTCCAGATCCCGCTGATGATCCTCATCATCACACCCGCACTCGAGGGGCTGAAGAAGGAATGGCGAGAGGCCGCGGAGATCCTGGGGGCCACCCGCCTGCAATACTGGCGCATGGTTGCCTTTCCGATCCTGTTCCCCTCGATCCTTGGCACGATGGCGCTCTTGTTCGCCAATGCCTTCGGAGCCGTCGCCACCGCCATCGCCCTGACGGGTCCGTCGCTGAACATCGCGCCGATCCTGCTTTATGCGCAGATCAGGGGCGACGTGCTGGGCAATCCGAACCTCGGTTACGCGCTGGCCTTCGGCATGATCGTCATCACCGGGGCCGCCAACACGCTCTATATCGTGCTGCGCCTGCGGGCCGAAAGGTGGCTGAAATGAACCGCATCGCGGCCTATGGCGTCATCCTTCTGGGCTGCCTCTATTTCCTGATGCCGATGATCGGGATGATGGAATTCTCGCTGTCGATGCGCAGGGGCGTCTATTCGCTGGACGCCTACCGCGTCGTGCTGGCCGATCCGCAGTTTCAGGCCACCTTCGTCTATTCGCTCGTCATGGCGCTGCTGACCATCGTCTTCGGCGTGCTGCTGGTCGTGCCGACCGCCTATTGGGTGCAGCTGAAAATGCCCGGCCTGCGGCCGGTGGTCGAATTCATCACCCTGCTGCCGCTGGTCATTCCCGCCATCGTCGTCGTCTTCGGCTACATCCGGCTTTACAACACCTCCAGCTTTCTGCCGCTGACGGGCAGCGTCACCGGCACGAACCTGCTGCTGATGTTCGGCTATGCCACCCTCGCCCTGCCCTACATGTACCGCGCCGTCGACACCGGCCTGCGCACCATCGACGTGGCAACCCTGACCGAGGCCGCGCAATCGCTAGGTGCCGGCTGGTTCCGCATCATGGCACAGCTAATCCTGCCCAACGTGCTGGGGGCCGTCCTGTCGGGCGCATTCCTGACGCTGGCCATCGTCGTCGGCGAATTCACCATGGCCGCCTTGCTGAACCGGCCCGCCTTCGGCCCCTACATGCAGATCCTCGGCGCCAACCGCGCCTATGAACCCGCAGCGCTCGCCGTCATCGCCTTTGCGATCACGTGGTTCTGCATGGGCCTGATCCAGTTGGTCGCCCGCCTCTCCAGACACAAAGGGGCGCAGTGATGGCCTTCCTCGACCTCTCTCACCTCGACAAGTCCTTCGGGGCCAACCACGTCGTCAAGGACTTCAACCTCGCGATCGAGAAGGGAGAATTCATTTCACTCCTCGGCCCCTCGGGCTGCGGCAAGACCACCGTGCTGCGCATGGTCGGCGGGTTCGAGGACCCCAGCGCGGGCACCATCACCATCGACGGTCAGGACGTCACCAACCTGAAGTCGAACCAGCGCAACATCGGCATGGTGTTTCAGGCCTACGCCCTGTTTCCCAACCTGACCGTCGCGCAGAACGTGGCCTTCGGGTTGAAGGTCGCTGGCGTGAGCAAGACCGAGACCGCCGACCGCGTGAAGGAGATGCTGTCCCTCATCGGCCTTGCCGATCTTGGCAACCGCTATCCCTTCCAGCTCTCGGGCGGGCAGCAGCAGCGCGTCGCACTGGCCCGCGCGCTGGCCGTCCGGCCCAAGGTGCTGCTGCTTGACGAACCCCTCTCGGCCCTCGATGCGAAAATCCGCACCAGCCTGCGGCGCGAGATCCGCAGCATCCAGCAACGGCTTGGCATCACCACGATCTTCGTGACCCACGATCAGGAAGAGGCGCTGTCGATGTCCGACCGCGTCGTCGTCATGACCCAGGGCCGCGCCGACCAGATCGGCACCCCGTACGAGGTCTACAATCGTCCCGCCACCCGCTTTGTCGCGGGCTTCGTCGGTACGCTGAACACGTTTCAAGCGACCGTCACCGACGCCGCCACCGGCACCGTGACGCTGGGCGGCCATCCTGTCGCGCTGAACCGTCCAGTGCAGGCCGCAGCGGGTGCGCCGATCACGCTGGCCATGCGTCCCGAATCCGCGACCCTCGGCCACGGCGACCCCGGCGACGTGACGCTGACCGGTCACATTTCCGAGGTGCAGTTCCTCGGTGCGATCATCCGCATCACCGCCGATCTGGGCCAGCAGGCCCTGACGCTCGATACCTTCAACCGCGCGCAGACCCCGCCGCCGGTGATCGGGCAAGAGGTCACGATCAGCCTGCCCCCCGACGGTCTGGTGGCACTGGTCGACTGAAGGCCACGACACCCTGCGCCGCATCGCGCTCGCCGGAATTGACGTTGGCCTTCCGCCGCCCGCAGTCCTAGGCTCGCCCCGGACAGACAGGGGGCGCGCATGACCTACGACTACATCGTCATCGGGGCGGGGTCCGCCGGGTGCCTGATGGCCAACCGCCTGTCCCGCGACCCCGCGAACCGAGTCCTGCTGCTCGAGGCGGGCAGGCGCGACACCTACCACTGGATTCACATTCCCGTCGGCTATCTCTACTGTATCGGCAATCCGCGCACCGACTGGATGTACCAGACCGCGCCCGACGCCGGCCTGAACGGCCGCACCCTGCGCTATCCGCGGGGCAAGACGCTGGGTGGCTGTTCGTCGATCAACGGCATGATCTACATGCGCGGCCAAGCCCGCGACTATGACAACTGGGCGGCGCTGACCGGCGACAAGGCATGGTCGTGGGACCGGTCCCTGACCGACTTCAAGGCGCATGAGGATCACTACAAGCTTGACCACGGGGCCGACCCCGCCACCGGCGACAACAGCCGGTTCTCCGACATGCACGGATCGGGCGGCGAATGGCGGATCGAAAAGCAGCGCCTGCGCTGGGACATCCTCGACAGCTTTGCAAAGGCTGCGACCCAGACCGGCATCGCGCCAACCGACGACTTCAACGCGGGCGATAACGCGGGCGTCGGCTATTTCGACGTGAACCAGCGGTCCGGCTGGCGCTGGAACACCTCCAAGGCGTTTCTACGCCCCGCGAAAAAGCGCGCCAACCTGACCGTCTGGACCGAGGCGCAGGTTGAAAGGCTGACCCTGACCCGCGACGACAGCGGCGCGTTGCGTTGCACCGGGGCCGTGGTGGACCGGGCGGGGCAGTCCACGCCCGTCGCCGCCGCGAAAGAAGTGATCCTCTGCGCCGGTGCGATCAACTCGCCGCAGATCCTGCAACTGTCAGGACTCGGCCCCGCGTCCGTTCTAAAGGCGCACGGCATCGACGTGGCGCTCGATGCCCCCGTCGGCCTGAACCTGCAGGACCACCTGCAAATCCGTGCCGTGTTCAAGGTCAAGGGCACCAGGACCCTCAACACCCTCGCGGCGACCCTGTTCGGCAAGGCGTTGATCGGCGCGGAATACCTGTTCCGCCGCACCGGCCCGATGAGCATGTCCCCCAGCCAGCTCGGGGCCTTCACCCTGTCCGACCCATCGCGCGCCCATCCCAACCTCGAATACCACGTCCAGCCGCTGTCCCTGGAGGCGTTCGGCGATCCGCTGCACGCCTTTCCGGCGATGACCGTCAGCGTCTGCAACCTGAACCCGACCAGCCGGGGACAGGTGCAGATCAGGTCGCGGGATTTCCGCGATGCGCCGCTGATCGCGCCGAACTACCTGTCCACCGCCGACGACCGCAAGGTCGCGGCCGACAGCCTGCGGCAGGTGCGAGAGATCATGGCCCAGCCCGCAATGGCCCCCTACGCGCCCGAGGAATACAAGCCCGGTCCGCAATACCAAAGCGACGCGGAGCTGGCCAAGCTGGCGGGAGATATCGCCAGCACGATCTTTCACCCGGTCGGCACGGTCCGCATGGGACACCCCGACGACCCTGCCGCCGTCCTCGACCCGCACCTGCGGGTCAAGGGCGTGGCGGGTCTGCGCGTCGTGGACGCCAGCGTCATGCCCGAGATCACGAGCGGCAACACCAACGCACCCACCCTGATGATCGCCGAAAAGGCCGCCGCCTGGGTGCTGGCGGGGGTCTGAGGCCCTGACAGATCAGGCCATCCGCCAGCCATAGGCGGGCAGGTCCGGCCTGTCCCGGTCGGTCAGGTTCGCCGCAAATGTCGTGTCACCCACCGCCAACACCGCCCGTCCCCCGTTCACGCGGGCTTCTTGCACGGTCTGCCTGGCAACGCGCGCCAGCGCCCGCAGCACCTGCGTGATCGGCCAGTCCGCCTCGGCCCCGCGCGGACCGTATAGTCCCGCCGGCGTCCAGACCTTCGCGCCCGCCGGGGCCAGTGCTGCAGCCAGCCCCAGCGCATAGGCCGCCCCGAACCGGGCCCGGTGGCGCGGGTCGTCGTCGGTCATGCACAGCCGTTCCGCGCCCGGATTGGGGATGGTGCGGCTGCCGTAGGGGTTCTGCCGCATCGCGATGGTCGCCGGTCCGATCCGCACCGCCCGGTCCCCCGCGATGTGCCGGGCCGAGGCCATGATCGCCGGCACTGCCTCCAGCGTCTCCATCACCGCGGCGTCGCCTGCGTCATGCACGATGGGGCACAAGCCGAACGCCACGAAGTCCAATAGGTCCATCGGCGGGCGCTTGCGGTTCAACTCAGGAAAGAAGCTGACCATGCCGCCGCCCCGGATCAACCCTGCAAAGGCCACCGCCGCCGCCGCGTGAATCGCCTCCAACGGTGGACAGTCCGGCCACTCCGACCCCGGCGGCGTCGATTGGCGGTCCACGGCTGGGCAGACAATCATGCTCGCTGGCGCAAACCCCGCCTGCGCCATCGCCACAGCGATCGCCTGCAGTTCCGCACCCGGGTCGCCCGCGCAGACCGCAACCAGTTCCAGATCGAAGGTCTGGGCGGGACAGACCGCCTGCGCCGCCGCAAAGGCCGCGCACTGCCCCGCCACATCGCCCAGCGTCGCATCCAGATGGCACAGCAGGCGCTGCGGTGCCACGATGTCCACATCCGCAGGCGACCCGGCCAGCCGCCGCGCGTCCTGCGGTGTGATGACCAGCGCCATGTCGGGGAACGGCGGCTGGGCGGCGCGTGGTGCCGGTGACACCACCACAGAGCGCGCCGCTTTCTGCCAGGTCAAGGTCACGCTCTGATCCAGCACCGCCTCCTCGTCGATCACATAGGGCCAAGGCCGCGCCAAGGGCCGGTTGTAGGTCTTGAACGACGCATCCCCCCACTGGCGCTGGTCCTCCATCTCGAAGGTGTCGCCCGCAAGGTCGCAGCGCAGCAGATGGCCGCCGACCCGGTGCGTCAGCGCCGCGATGTCCGTCACCGGTTGCCACGGCGCGATCAGACCCGGCCAGCGCGTCTCCTCGGTCGTGTCGTCGCCGTGCCTGACCGACAGCCATTGCCCCGCCACGTCCCGGATCGGATGCAGCACGGTGAACCCCGCGCGATTGGTCTCGAACCTGCCCCGCGCCCGGCCCACCGCCCGCATCGCCAGCCGGTCCGGCGTCACATCCACCGTGACCGCGACCTCCAGCACGCCCGGACCGTTCACATAGTGGGCCGTGTGGCGCATCTGCAGCCTTTCGCCGGACCGGTCCACATGCGCCCCCGTGATCTGCGGCACCAGCGTCCCCCAGTCCCGGTCGCGCACCAGAAACGCGATGCCGCGCACGGCCTCCTCCCCATGCAGCGCGATATGGCGCAGAGCCCCGCCCGCCAGCCCGAACGACCACGGCCCGCAGGCAAATGCCTCGACCGGCACCGGCGGCTCGTCGGTGCCGTAAAGGTCTCGCAAACGGCTCACAGGTCGGCCAGCGCGACACTGCGCCCCTCGGCCGCCGACAGATAGGCCGCCTCGACCAGCGCCAGCGTCGCCAGATTGTCGCGCCCGCTGGTCTGCGGTTCCGCCCCGGCCCGCACGCAATCGACAAAGTGCTGCTGGATGATCGCCACGCTTTCATGAATGGTGTGCCAGGGCACCTGCGCCCAGGGCAGCACGGGCGGCGACACGTCCCGCACGACGCCTTTGACGTGCAACGCATAGCCCACGTCCAGCCGCAGCGTGCCGGTCGTGCCGTCGATCTCCAGCAGCGTCTGCGGAAAGGTCTCCGGCACCCGGCGTGTGGCGTAAGAGCAGTCGACGACGCTCGTGGCCCCGCCCGCATGGGACAGCAGCATGGTCGCCACATCCTCGCCCCTGATGCGCGGATTGATCCGCCGGGTCGTCGCCGTGATCCGCTCCGCATCCCCCAGAAACGCCCGTGCGATATCCAGCACATGAATCCCCAGATCAGCGATGATGAACCGTTTGTCCTCGGCCAGATAGGGCTGACCGGCAAAGACGTCATGGCCCGACCGGAAACTGAACCGGCCAAAGAACGGCACCCCGATCTCGCCCGCCCGGACCGCCGCCAGCGCGGCCTGAATCGGCGATTGCCAGCGAAAGTTCTCGTGCACCATCAGGGTCTTGCCCGCCGCATTGCAGGCCGCGACCATCGCGCGCGCGTCCGCCAATGTTGGCGCAAAGGGCTTCTGGCAGATGACGTGACACCCGGCCCGCGCCGCGGCCTCGACCAGGGCGCGATGCGACCCGACGGTCGTGGCGATATCGACGAAGTCGAACCCGCCCGCCGCCAGCATCGCCTCTGCATCGGTGTCGGTCCGCAGGATACCGAAGGCCGCCGCCGTGTCGGACAGACGGCCCGCGTCGCGGTCGCACAGCGCCACGATCTCCACGCCATCGATATTACGCCAGGCGTGCAGCTGGTTCTGCGCAAAGAACCCGCAGCCGATCAAGGCACCCTTCATCATTGTCCTCCCCTTGGCGCGTCCCGCGCCTGCCGCACACTCAGCGCCCCATGTCGGTCCTTGGCAAGCCCCTGCCACCGACAATCGCCCCGGACAATCGCGCCTGACAATCGCACGGGACAATCGGACGCGGCCCTGCCTCACTTGCAGGTCCGGTCGTCCCGGCTATCTCAGTGCGATGGACAAGCCCCCCGCCCGCCCCGTCGCCGTGCCCGCCCATCGCCTTGTGCGACTGGGACATCTGTCCGCCATGACTGCCGGAGTCGCCGGCAACATGGCGCGGCACGGTCTGGCGCAGCTGGGGCGCGGCCAGCGACCCAGCTTTCGCGACCTGCTGCTGACCCCGTCTAACCTGACCCGCATCGCCGACCAGCTTGCCAAAATGCGCGGTGCCGCAATGAAGGTCGGGCAGCTCATGTCGATGGACACCGGCGACGTGCTGCCGCCGGAACTCGCGCAGATCATGGCCCGCCTGCGCGACGACGCCCATGTCATGCCGCCCGCGCAACTGCGCCGCGTGCTGGACGCCCAGTGGCCCAAGGGCTGGCTGGCGCAATTCCGCACCTTCGACGTCCGCCCCATAGCAGCGGCCTCCATCGGGCAGGTCCACCGCGCCGTGCTGCGTGACGGCACGGACCTTGCGATCAAGGTGCAATACCCCGGCATCTCGCGCAGCATCGACAGCGACATCGCCAACGTCGGCTCCCTGATTGCCCTGTCCGGCCTGCTGCCCAAGGGGCTCGACCTCGCTCCCTATCTGGCGCAGGCCAGCGCACAACTGCACGAGGAAACCGACTACGTCCGAGAGGCGGCTCAGCTGACCCGCAGCGCGGCGCTCCTCTCTGGCAGTCCACAGTTCGTCGTCCCACAGGTTCACGCGGCGCTGTCCACACCGCAGATCCTCGCCATGACCTACCTGCCCGGCACCCCGATCGAGGCTGCCGCCGAAGCCGATCCCGACACCCGCAACCGCATCGTCCGCGACCTGATCGCGCTGACCCTGCGCGAGGTCTTCGACTTCGGCTACATGCAGACCGACCCCAACTTCGCCAACTTCCGCGAACAGCGCGACAGGGGTCGCATCGCCCTGCTGGATTTCGGCGCGGCCCGCGACCTCGATCCGCGCGTGACCGGCCTCTACCGCGACCTGCTGCACGCCGGCCTGCGCGACGATGCCACGGCCCTCACCGCTATCGCGAACCGGATCGGCTTCATCGGCTCCGACACCGCCCCGCGCCACAGCGCGGCGATCGTCCACATGATGCAACAGGTTTTCGCCGCCCTGCGCACGCCCGGCCCCTTCGATTTCACCGACACCGCCCTGTCCCGCCAACTCCAGCGCGACGGCATGGCCTTGGCCGAGGACGGCTTAGTCCCGCCCCCCCTGCCCATCGACGTGCTGCTGCTGCAGCGCAAGTTCGGTGGCATCTTCCTTCTGGCCTCCCGTCTGGGCGCTCAGGTCGACATCATGGCGCTGCTGCGCGCCCATCTCGACCCGGAGTCCATTGCACCACGTTGACAGGGGACGGTGGGCGGGGCGCCTTGTCCGCGCCAGCGGGCAACAGCGTCGTCCCGCCGTGACGCAAACCGGGACGCTATCAATAAGAGGTCCCTCCCACCGGGACGCCACGGCGTCCGTACCCCGGCCTTTACCCCGGTCCGAAAATCCGTCAGGCCGGGGCCATGAAGATTACCACCCCCTTTCCCGATCCCCCGGCCCCCGGGACTGCCATCACCGTCGCCCCCGGCGTGCTCTGGATGCGCCTGCCGCTGCCGATGGCGCTCGATCACGTGAACGTCTACGCGCTCGACGACGGCGACGGATGGACGGTCATCGACACCGGCTTCGACAGTGGCAAGACCCGCGCACTGTGGGATGATCTGCTGGCCGGACCGCTGGCCGGCAAGCCCGTGACCCGCCTCGTCGTGACCCATCACCACCCCGACCACGTCGGCCTTGCGGGCTGGTTCATGGATCGCGGGACCGAACTCTTCATGCCGCGCACCGCCTGGCTGATGGCCCGGATGCTGACCCTCGACGCACAGGATACCCCCTCGCCGCAGCAGATCGCATTCTGGGAACGCGCCGGCATGGACGCCGAAACGCTCGCTCGTCGCCGCGCTGAAAAGCCCTTCAACTTCGCCGACTGCGTCCATCCGCTGCCGCTCGGCTTCACCCGCCTGACCGAAGGCGGCACGATCCGCATGGGCGGCCGCACGTGGGACATCCGCATGGGCGACGGCCATGCCCCGGAACATGCGACCTTCTGGTCCCGCGACGATGCCCTCGTGATCGGCGGCGACCAGCTGCTGCTCTCGATCAGCCCCAATCTGGGTGTCTACCCGACCGAGCCCGAGGCCGACCCCGTTGCCGACTGGATCGCCAGTTGCGAACGGTTCCAGCCCCATGCGCGCGCCGATCAGCTTGTCCTTGGCGGGCACAAGCTGCCCTACACCGGGCTGCCCCTGCGCCTGACCCAGATGATCGAGAATCATCACGCCGCCCTGACCCGCCTGCACGCCCATATCGCTGTGCCGCGCACCGCCGGCGACTGCTTTGCGCCGCTGTTCAAGCGGACCATCGGGCCTCAGGTCTACGGCCTCGCCATCGTTGAATCCGTGGCGCACCTGAACCACCTGCACCAGACGGGCCGCGCCACGCGCAAGCTCGGCCGCGACAATGCCTGGCATTTTCAGGCGATCCCCTGACACGACGTCGACCTGTGGGGGTGCAGGCGTCGCAATCCGCGATAGCGACCGGGACACAGCCTTCGGGCGACTGGACCGACGCCTTGCACGCGGGTCTTCACACCTTTGCGAAAGCGGCGCACTGTCGCAGGCCCGGCGGTGCGCAGGGGCGTGACAGGCGCGGTGCGATGGTCTAGGACAGCATCGAACCGATAGAAGGGACCGATCACATGGCAGACCACAAGCACGGCGAAATGGACGTCAGCGTTCAGGAAAAGACCTTTGACAGCTTCATCTGGTTCGTCTCGCGTGGCGCCATCGCGATCATCGTCTTCCTGATCTTCCTCGCGCTCGTCAACGGCTGATGATCTCGCGTCGGGCGCTGGTCTTCGGGCTGCCGCTGGCGGCGCTCGGGGCCTGTTCCGCGCCACAGACCTCCTCGCCGCCCGCGATGATCGCGACAAAGCGATTCGCCGGGCCCGGTCCCCGCGTGCTGACTCTGTTCACCATGCGCAGCACGTCCTCGAGTGGCGGCGCGCACAGCAGCCTGTTGATCGACGCGCCCAGCCAGCGGATCATCTTCGACCCCGCCGGCAGCTTCCGCCATTCCACGATTCCTGAACGCAACGACGTCCTCTTCGGCGTCACGCCAGATGTCGAGGCCTACTACGTCTCCTACCACGCGCGCGAAACCTACTACGTCCTCGCCCAGACGGCGCAGGTCAGCGACGCCGTAGCCGAACAGGCGGCGAGTCTTGCCCTGACCAACGGCCCCGTCGCGCGATCCTTCTGCACCACGGCCACCGCCCGGTTGCTGCGGCAACTCCCCGGCTTCGGCAGCCTGCCGCAGACGTTCTTTCCCAACACGCTGGCCAGTGCCTTCGGTGCGCTGCCGGGGGTCGCCGCCCGCGAATGGCGCGAGGACGATCCCGACAACAAGGCCCTCGCCCTGGCCGAGATCGCGATGCAGATCTGACGGCGTCGGCTACAGCAGCCCTGCGACGAACAACCCCGCATAAAGTGCGGCAAAGCCCGCGAGGATCGCCCAGATCACCTGACGCGTCCAAAGCCCGACCGCCAGCGCCACGACGGCCGCCGCCAAACGCACCGCATCCGGTTGTCCGCCCGTCGCGGCGGGCCACAGGACCAGCGGTGCCACCAGCCCCGGCAGCACCGCGACCGGCGTGTAACGCAACAGCCGCAGCACGATCCCCGGCATCGGCCGGTTGCCGATCAGTCCAAGGAATGAAAACCGGATCAGGAACGTGCCGACGGCCAGCACCGCGATGATTCCCCAGATCTGTGCCGTTGTATAACTCACGTCGTCCGTCCCTCCACCAGCACGCCGACGGTCATCGCACAGCCCGCCGCGATCAGCAGGCCGAACCCCGACGGCAACCCGATCAGCAGCAACGCCACCGCGACCGAGGTGCCCGCCGCCGCCACATGCGCCAGCGTCCGCAGCATCGGGGCCACCATCGCCAGAAACGTGATCGGCAGCGCGAAATCCAGCGCCATGGCGGGCGGGATCGTGGCCCCCACCAGAACGCCGACCGCCGTCATCCCGCACCAGATCGGCGTGATCGGCGTGGCGACGCCAAAGTAATAGGCGACGCGCTGACGCAAGGTCATCTCCGGCCGTTCCTCATAGGCCTTCACGCTGGCCAAATAGGTCTGATCGAACATCAGATAGGCCGCACAGGCGCGCTGCCACAGCGGCGCAGCCCCCAGATAAGGCACCAGTGCCGCCGAATACATCGCCATCCGCAGGTTCACCGCCAGGGCCGCCAGCAGCACCAAGGCTATTCCCGCATCGTCCATCATCATCTGCAAGGCCGCGAACTGCGAAGCCCCCGCGATGACCAGCACGGTGAACCCCATCGCCTGCCCCAGCGTCAGCCCTGCATCGGTCGCCGCCACGCCGAACAGCAGGGAAAAGGGAATCACCACGATCACGAAGGGCGATCCGTCCCGCAGCCCTTGCCAAAAGGCGGATTTCGCGGTGGCAGCGGTCATGGGTTTGGCCTAGCTTCGGGACTGAACACGCCTTGCCTACCCCCGCGCCTCAGGATTGACAATTGGCCCGCCTGACCGACACGCCCTATCTGATCGCGCCGCAGCCCGACCTGCCGCGGCTGACCCGCGCCGTCACGGGCACCGACCAGACCGGCGCCCCCGTCGACCTGCGCGTGGTCGAGGAACGGCCGCTGACGATCTACCTCAACAGCCGCGAGATCGTCACCGCCATGACGATCGGCGACTACCCGGCCTATCTGGCGCTGGGTTTCCTGCGCAATCAGGGGATGCTCTCGGACACCGACGTCGTCACCGGCGTCGACTACGACGCGGAACTCGAGGTCGTCGTCGTCCGCACGACAGTCGAGACGAACCACGAGGCGAAACTGCAAAAGAAGACCCGCACCTCCGGCTGTGCGATAGGCACCGTCTTCGGCGACATGATGGCGGGTCTCGACAACCTCGCGCTGCCGCAGACGCCGGTCCGGACCTCCGACCTCTACACCCTCGCCGCCACCATCAGCCGCACGCCCAGCCTTTACCTCGAGGCAGGGGCGATCCACGGCACCGTCCTGTGCCAGGGCGACACGCCGCTGGTCTACATGGAGGATGTCGGCCGCCACAACGCCGTCGACAAGATCGCCGGCTGGATGTTCGCCGAAGACATCACCCCCGCCGACAAGCTGCTCTACACCACCGGCCGCCTCACCTCCGAAATGGTGATTAAGACCGCCCTCATGGGAATCCCCACGCTCGTCTCCCGCTCCGGCTTCACCGCCTGGGGGGTCGAGATCGCGCAGCAGACAGGCCTCACCCTCATCGGCCGCATGAAGGGGCAGCGGTTCACCTGCCTTGCCGGCGACCACCGCCTGATCCGCGACGCCGATCCCGCCAGCATCCCCGAAGAGCCGCGCAAGCAAGGACGCAAGGCCGCCGAATGACCGATCCGATGACCACACGCCGCAGCCCTGCAGTCTCGTCTTCTTCTGGTCAGACATATCCCGGGGGGCGGCGCAGCCGCGGGGGCTGCGCCCCCTCCACGCCTGCCAGTCGCGCCACGCCCAGGGGACGGCGGGCGGGGCGCCTTTGCGCGCAGCGCAAACAGCGCCGCACGGTGTCCTCGTGATCCAGCCGCACGGCCTCATCCTGATGGGCGGCCGCGCGACCCGCATGGGGGGCGGCGACAAGGGGCTGCTGCCCCTGGGCGACACCACCATCCTCGGCCACGTGCTCGACCGCCTGACGCCGCAGGTCGACCGTCTGGCCCTGAACGCCAACGGCGACCCCGCACGCCTTGCCCACCTGCACCTGCCCATCCTGCCGGACAGCCTGCCCGATCACCCCGGCCCCCTTGCGGGCACCCTCGCAGGGCTCGATTGGGCCGCGTCGCTGGGGGCCACCCACATCGTCACCGCCGCCGCCGACACGCCGTTCCTGCCCTGCGATCTGGTCCCGCGCCTCCTGCTCGCGGGCGGCCCTGCCGGCTTCGCCCTTGCCGCCTCGCCGGGCGGCCGCCAGCCCACCTTCGGCCTCTGGCCCGTCAGCCTGCGCGACACCCTGCGCACGGCCCTTGCGGACGGTCTGCGCAAGATCGTCCAGTTCACCCGCGCGCATCATGCCGGCACGGCGGAGTTCCCGGACGACACGGCCTTCTTCAACGTGAACACCCCCGACGACCTCGCCACCGCGCGGGGCATGCTGTGAACATCTTCGGCGTCACTGGCTGGAAGAACGCCGGAAAGACCGGCCTGATGGAACGCCTCGTCACCGAGATCACCGCCCGTGGACTGACGGTCTCCACCCTGAAACACGCACACCACAGCTTCGACGTGGATCACCCCGGCAAGGACAGTCACCGTCACCGCATCGCCGGTGCCGCGCAGGTCCTGCTGGCCAGCCGCACCCGCTGGGCGCTGATGACAGAGCTGCGCGACACCCCCGAACCGCCGCTCACCGATCTGCTGGCCCGGCTCGATCCCGTCGATCTGATCCTCGTCGAAGGCTACAAGCGCGACACCCACCCCAAGATCGAGGCGCACCGCGCCGCCGCCGGGAATCCCCTGATCGCGCCGACCGATCCCACGATCCGTGCCATCGCCACCGACACACCGCTCACCCTCGACCGTCCGCAGTTCCACCTCGACGACACCGCCGCCATCGCCGACTTCATCCTGGGCCACCTCGGCCTGCCGCCCGCACGATGAGCTTCGATACCGTCATCATGGTCGACTGGTCCGGCGGCCGCGACCGAGGGGCCACCCCCAAGAAGGACGCGATCTGGACCTGCATCGCCCGCGATGGCGCGGCAGAGGCCCCGCTTTATCACCGCAACCGTCAGGTCGCGGAAACCTGGCTGCGCGATACCCTCGCGGCAGAGCTTGCCGCAGACCGCCGCACCCTCGTGGCCTTCGACCTCTGCTTCGCCTACCCCGCAGGCTTTGCCGCGCAGCTGACCGGCTCCGACGACCCCCTTGCCCTCTGGGACTGGTTCGCGGACCGGGTCATCGACACGCCGGACGCCAACAACCGCTTCACCCTCGCCGGACAGATCAACGCCCTGTTCCCCGGCACCGGGCCGTTCTGGGGCAACGGACGCCCCGGCCACGATGTCGATCATCTGCCGCGCAAGGGCCGCGACCGCACAGGCCACGGCCTGCCCGAACACCGCGCGACCGACCGCGCGGCCCCCGGTGCCTTCTCGCCCTGGCAACTGTCCGGGGCCGGGGCGGTCGGCGGTCAGGTCATCATGGGCCTGCCGACGCTCGCGCGCCTGCGCCACCACTTCGGCCCGGACCTCTCGGTCTGGCCGTTCCAGTCGCCGGACACGTCCATCGTGCTGGCGGAAAGCTACTTCTCCCTCCTGCCGGCACGGCTGCTCACCGATCACCCCATCCGCGACGCGGCGCAGGTCTCGCTCTACGCCCGCGCCTTCTCGGCCCTCACCGATGCGGAATGGCGGACCGTCCTGGCCGTCGATCCCACGCCCGAGGGTTGGGTGCTTGGCCTCGGCCATGCCGCCTTGCTGCAAAAGGCCGCAAATCCAGTCCTCACCCCGCCGCCCTTGCGCAACGATTGCTTCGCCATGCCGCAGGGCGCGCACTGGACCCCCGTGGACCAGGCCCTCGCACACCTTCAAAGCCACCTCTCCTCCGTCACCGGCACCGAGGATATTGCCCTCGCCCACGCCGCTGGCCGCATCCTCGCCGCCCCCGTGACCGCCGCGCGCAGCCACCCGCCGCACGCCAATGCCGCCGTCGACGGCTATGCCTTCGCGGGACCGCTGCCCGAAGGGTCCCACACCCTGCCCCTGCACCCCGGCCGTGCCGCCGCCGGCCAGCCCTTCGCCGGAACCGTTCCGCCCGGCCATGCGATCCGCATCTTCACCGGCGCCAACATCCCCGCCGGCACCGATACCGTCGTCCTGCAAGAGGACACGACTGCCGGTGCCGCCCACATCGCACTGCACGGCCCGCTGAAACAGCGCGCCAACGCGCGCCGCGCCGGTGAAGACTTGACGGCGGGCGAAGCCGTTCTGCCTGCCCGCCACCGCCTGACCCCCGCCGACCTTGCCACCCTCGCCGCCTGCGGCACCGCGCAGGTCACGGTCCACAGGCCCCTGCGCGTCGGCGTCCTGTCCACGGGCGACGAACTCCGCGCCCCCGGGGACCCGGCGACCGATGGCCAGATTTACGACGCCAACCGCGCCATGCTGCTGGCCGACATCGCCCGCTGGGGACATCAGCCCATCGACCTCGGCATCGCCCCCGACGACCGCCCGACCCTGCGCGGCATTCTCGATGCCGCCGCCGCCCGCTGCGACGCGATCCTGACCTCGGGCGGGGCCTCTGCCGGCGACGAAGACCACATGTCAGCGCTCCTGCAAGGCACCGGCACCCTCGCCCTGTGGCGCATCGCGATGAAACCGGGCCGCCCGCTGGCGCTCGGCCTCTGGGCCGATACACCCGTCTTCGGCCTGCCCGGCAACCCGGTCGCGGCACAGGTCTGCGCCCTGATCTTCGCGCACCCGGCGCTTGCCTTGCTGGCCGGGGCCAACTGGCCCACTCCGCAGGGCTACCGTTTGCCCGCTGCCTTCACGAAGTCGAAAAAACCGGGCCGCCGCGAATTCCTGCGAGCCCGCATCACCGATGGCGCGGTCGAGGTCTTCCCGTCCGAAGGCTCCGGCCGGGTCTCCGGCCTGTCATGGGCGACGGGTCTGGTGGACCTGCCCGACGATGCCGCCCGGATCACGCCCGGAACCCCCGTCACCTACATCCCCTTCACCAGCTTCGGCCTGTGAGGATCGCAACCGGCCTCCCCGCCCACCTGCGCGCGCCTGCCGCCGCACTTTATTGGGAGGCCTTCGGCGCGAAACTCGGCCGCGTCCTTGGTCCCGACACGCAGGCGCTTGCGTTCATCGCAAAGGCCATCGATCCCAGCCACGTCATCTGCGCCACCGCCCCCGACGGCAGCCTTCTGGGCGTCGCAGGCTTCAAGACCCACCGCAGCGCCTTCGTCGCGGGCAGCCTGCCGCTGCTGGCGGAGATCTATGGCTGGCCCGGCGCGCTCTGGCGCAGCGCCGTGCTGACCCTGCTGGCCCGCGACACCGAAAACACCTGCTTCGTGACCGATGGCATCGCCGTCGCGCGCCACGCCCGCAATCGCGGCATCGGCACCGCCCTGATAGAGGCGCTGAGCGCCGAGGCGCGGGCGCGCCGCTACCCCGCCCTGCGCCTCGATGTCGTGGACAGCAATCCGCGCGCGCAGGCTCTCTACACTCGCCTCGGCTTCACCGTGGCCAAGACCACGTCCATCGGCCCGCTCCGACACATCTTCGGCTTCCGGCAGACGATCACCATGACCCGCCCGGTCTGACCTTCTTCTGGTCGAAAATATCCCGGCGGTGTGGGGGCTGGCCCCCACCTTCGTTCCGGATTTGCGCGCAGGATTACCCCGCTCCGATCAGCGCACCGGCGCCAAAGACCAGCGCGCCGCCGACCACCACCTGAAACGCGGCCCGCAGGAACGGCGTCTGCATGTAGCGGTTCTGGATCCAGGCGATCGCCCACAACTCCACAAAGACCACGACCATCGCAATGATCGTCGCGGTCCAGAAATCCGGGATCAGATAGGGCAGCGCATGGCCCAGTCCCCCCAGCGTCGTCATCACCCCCGCCGCGATCCCGCGCTTGATCGGCGACCCGCGCCCCGAAATCGCGCCGTCGTCCGATGCCGCCTCGGTAAAGCCCATCGAGATGCCCGCGCCGATGCTCGCCGCCAACCCCACCAGGAACGTCGTATGCGTGTCCTGCGTCGCGAATGCGGTGGCAAAGATCGGTGCCAGCGTGCTGACCGACCCGTCCATCAGCCCGGCCAACCCCGGCTGCACCCAGGTCAGCACGAACTGCCGATGCGCTGCCGCTTCCTCCTCGGTCCGCGCCGCGGAGCCCAGGTTGCGCTCGATCAGCTGATCGGCCTTTTCCACATGCCCGCTTTCGGCCTGCGCCAGATCGCCCAGCAACTTGCGCGTGTCCGCGTCCGACGTCGCCTGCGCCGCCGCGTGATAGAACCGCGCCGCGTCCCGCTCCATCTGGCCCGCTTCCTCGCGAATGCGTGCCAGCCCCAGGTTTTGCGTCAGCCAGACCGGACGCCGCGCATAAAAGCCCGACACATGCTCGCGCCGGATCAGTGGGATGACGTTGCCGAAACGCTTCTGGTGCAGGTCGATCAGCCGGACCCGGTGCTGGTCCTCCTCCTCGGCCATGCCGTCGAACACGGCACCCGAAGCGGGATACTCCGCCCGCAGCATCTCGGCATAGCTGCGATAGATGCGTCCGTCGTCCTCCTCGGACGAGATGGCAAGCGCCAGCACTTCCTGCTCGCTCAGGTCAGAGAATCGGCGTCGGTTGGCAAACCCCGGGATCATGGCGCGGCACCTTGTTTAGAACCATTCCAAACTAGCGGAATTCACCGTCCTTGCAAGGCCCTCTGCACCCTAGTCCAGCCGGCGCACGTCCAGATGGTTTCCGCCCTGCCGCTGGGCCACCTCGAACCGGCCCGACTTGCGCAAGAGATCCGACAGTTTTGCGCTGCCGTAGGTGCGCGGGTCGAACTCCGGGTTGGCACTGACCAGATACTGCCCCAACTGTCCGAGCGAGAACCAGTCGCCGTCCGGGTCGATGCTGTTCATCGCCGAGATCACCAGCGGCACGACCTTGCTGGGCTGTTCCTTGGTATTCGCCTCGCTGACCTGCGGCGCGCGGGTCGAGGGCACACCTTCGGCCACAGGCTCCGCCCCGTCGGACCCCAGATTCTCGACAAAGATGAACCGCTTGCACGCCCGCCGGAACGCATCCGGCGTCTTCTTCTGACCGATGCCGTAGACATCCAGCCCCTGTTCGCGAATGCGACTGGCGAGCGAGGTGAAGTCGCTGTCCGAACTCACCAGCACGAAGCCCTGGAACCGCCCGGTGTGCAGCAGGTCCATCGCGTCGATCACCAGCGCGATGTCGCTGCTGTTCTTGCCGGTCGTATAGGCCGGGCTTTGCTGCGGGTTCAGCCCGTGTTCCAGCAGCACCTTGTTCCAACCGCCCAGTTGCGGCGACGCGAAGTCTCCGTAGATGCGGCGCACCGAGGCCTCTCCGAAACTCGCCACCTCCTCAAAGATCGCGGCGGCGAACTTGGGGCTGGTGTTGTCGGCGTCGATCAGCACGGCCAGCAAGGGGCGACGGTCGGGCATGGCGTGGTCCTTTCAGGTTTTCCCTGACCTAGCGCAGGCCGAAGGCCGCGACCACCCCGCCGGTGATCGCATATAACGATGGTCAAGCAGCCACCTCGCCGCGTATGTCTGCACCATCGTTGTCAGGCCACGGACCCCGCGCAATGCTCCGACGTAAGCTCAGCGAATTTGATCTGGTCGACGATCTGGCCGGAAGGCTGCCGCGACTGGTCGTGCAGGCCGGATTCGGCCTGCTGTGCTTTCTGGCGGCCCTCGTGATCCGGGCGCTGATCGACATGTTCGCCTACGGGGCCGGCCCGTTCTCTCTCATCTACCCGGCGATCATGATCGCGACCCTCTACGGGCGTTGGCAGGCCGGGGTCGTCACCTACCTGCTGTGCTTTCTGCACGCCTGGTATGTCGTGCTGCCTGTCGTCTATTCGTTCCGCTTTGCCGAACTGGGCGATCCGTCGCGCACCTTCGTGAATGGCGTGGCCGCCCTCTTCATCCTCTTCTTCGCCGAGGTCTTCCGGTCCGCCGTCCGCCGCGCGCGGCAAGAGCGCAACCGTGAAATCACCGTGCAGAACCTGTTGATGCGCGAACTCGAACACCGCACCAAGAACAACTTCGCGATGGTGTCTTCCTTGCTCTCGATGCAGCAGCGCCGCACGACCTCGGCAGAGGCGCGCGCCGCCCTCATGTCCGCTGCGACCCGGGTGCAAAGCTTTGCCGCGATCCACCAGACGATCTACACGACCGACCACTACAGCGGCGACGTGACCCTGCAACACTACTTCACGCCCCTGGTGCGCGAACTGGAACGCGGGTTGTTCGACGGGCACCGCGTCACCATCACGCTCGACTGCGATCCGGTCTCCGTCAACCGCGACCGCGCCCTGGCCCTTGGCCTGATCCTCAGCGAGCTTGTGACGAACGCGGCGAAACACGCCTTTCCCGACGAACGGGCCGGCACCATCGCCGTGACCTACCGCCAGCCAGAGGACGGCCCTTGGCGAATGACTGTCCACGACGACGGCACCGGCATGACGGCCAGCGACACGGACGCCGACCCGGCGGGCTCCGGCCTCGGCAAGGTTCTGATGTCCAGCTTCGCCGAAACCGCCGGCGGCCGGATCGTGGTGGACGCCGTCGCCACCGGCACCAGCATCAGCCTCGTGGAGGCGGCGGACTGACCGGCTCTGGAACTGGCGCGGCAGAAGAAAACACCGAGGGTGTCGGAGGTCCGGTGAGCGGGACAAAGCCGACATTGGAGATGCATGTCGGAACATATACGAGAACTCATAAGTTTCTTTAACTCAGAGGTAAGCCGTGGCGGAGAAAGCTAATCACCACTATGTTCCCCAACTCTATTTGCGGAACTTTGCGGATGGATTAGGCCGCAAAGCACGGGTCTTCACTTTTGATTCCTCCACCAACGAGGCCTTTAAGACCTCAGTCCGAAATGTGGCAAGCAAGAGGCATTTCAATCGCGTAGAGATCGATGGCGTCGATCCAAACTATTTGGAAGATGGTCTCGCGGAGATGGAGGG
>NZ_JBMERN010000022.1:0-61326 GCF_049310965.1 Loktanella sp. DJP18
AGCAAGCTCTTATCTGAAGTATTTAATCGGTCAATTCCAGGGCTCCTATGAAATCGTAAAATTGCAGCGTGACGTTGAAGCAGGTGCTGGATTTTGTTCTCAAACTTTAAGACATCTTGGTGTCCAAAGACATGAAATATTTTGGATTTATTTGAAGAAAAGTTTCCCATCCATGTGTCAATCGCCTCCTTATATCGCTCCACTCCTTCTGCTGTGGAATTGTCAGCTAGAATAGCGTTCATGTAGCGGCGCTGGGCAGCGAGGCGTCTGTCTAACTGCTTCGATATTTCGTCAACTATTCCTCGAGCTTAAATCAGCTCTTTCTCATAGAGTTCCGCTAGGGCTCTATGTTTCCAAGAGCGTTGCTGAAGAGCAGCACCGATAACGGCGGCAACAATTCCCAACGTCAGTGTGCTCAAAAATGAAATTTCTGAAAGCCCTTTATTTGTCTTGCGATCTGCTCTTTGAGGGAACCATATTTATTCTCATAATTCAATAATCAAATCCGCTCCAACTCCCCCGCCATCTTCCGGCCGTCTCTCCCCTCGATCGGCTCATAGCCGATCGGTTGGTCGTCGGCCAAACCCGTCAGGCCGGCGCGTTCCACGGCGGTGATGTGGACGAAGACGTCGGGGCCGCCTTCGTCAGGGGCGATGAAGCCGAAGCCCTTGGTGGTGTTGAACCATTTCACTTTTCCGGTCGGCATGGCGTGTCCTTCGTGAGCATACTGGCAATCGCAGGTCGTCCGACCCGGCCCTTGTCATCCGGATTTTAACGCCACATTGAAAAAGGCAAACGCCGACCCGCGCGAAAAGCGTGAAAAGCAAAACCAGTTTACCGAAGGACACCCGCCATGCGCATCTTTGCCCTGAAATCCTGCGACACCTGCAAAAAAGCGATCAAGGCGCTGCGGGACGCGGGCCATGACCCCGACATCATCGACGTGCGCGCCGACGGGATCGCGGACGGCGACCTCGACACCATCGTCGAGAAGTTCGACACGGCCGCGCTGAACAAGTCGTCGACTACGTGGCGCGACCTGGACGAGGCGGAAAAGACCATGCCGATCCGGTCGCTGCTGACGATGTATCCGAAGCTGATGAAGCGTCCGGTGATCCAGAACGGCGAGGTCTGGACCATCGGCTGGAAGGAAGACGCGCAGGCGGAGCATCTGTAGGCGGCCCACCTGACGCGGGCCGCCGGTCTGGGTGGTCGCTACATCACGTCGCCCAGGGTCAGAGGCTTGGGAGTGGGGCGCAGGTCCGGTGCTGTCGCCTCATCGGCCAATTGCGTCACGATCTCGTCCAGCGTCATCACGCGGGTCTGCTGTTCGCCCAGACGGCGGACAGAGGCGGTGCGCTCCTCCACCTCTCGCCCACCCAGCGCCAGGATCACGGGGACCTTGCCGACAGAGTGTTCGCGGACCTTGTAGTTGATCTTTTCGTTGCGGGTGTCCGCCTCGGCCCGGATGCCGCGCGCGCGCAGGGCGCTGACGACTTCGGCGGCGTAATCGTCCGCGTCCGACACGATGGTCGCCACGACGACCTGACGCGGGGCCAGCCAGAACGGCAGCTTGCCGGCGTGTTCCTCGATCAGGATACCAATGAAGCGTTCGAAGCTGCCCAGCACGGCGCGGTGCAGCATGACGGGGCGATGCTTGTCGCCGTCCTGCGCCACATAATTTGCGTCCAGTCGTTCGGGCAGGTTCGGGTCCACCTGCAGGGTGCCACACTGCCATTCCCGCCCGATGGCGTCGGTCAGCGTGAACTCCAGCTTTGGTCCGTAGAAGGCGCCTTCGCCCGGCAGCAGGTCGAACCCGTAACCGGCGGCGTTGCAGGCATCGCCCAGCGCCTTTTCCACCCGGTCCCAGCTTTTGTCCGTCCCGATCCGCTTTTCAGGCCGCGTGGACAGCTTGATCGTCCAGTTGTGAAAGCCGAGGTCGTCATAGACCGATGCCAGCAGCTTGATGAACTTCTCGGTCTCGGCGACGATCTGATCCTCGGTGCAGAAGATATGCGCGTCGTCCTGCGTGAATCCGCGCACCCGCATGATGCCGTGCAGCGCGCCGGAGGGTTCGTAGCGGTTGCACGACCCGAATTCCGCCATGCGCAGCGGCAGGTCGCGGTAGGACTTCAGGCCCTGGTTGAAGATCTGGACGTGGCAGGGGCAGTTCATCGGCTTCAGTGCGTTCACGGTCTTTTCGCGGGCATGATCCTCGTCCACCTCGACGATGAACATGTGGTCCTGATAGTTTTCCCAGTGGCCTGATTTTTCCCACAGCACCCGGTTCACGACCTGCGGTGTGTTCACCTCGACATAGCCGTCCGTGCGCTGCTTGCGGCGCATGTAGTCCTGCAGCGTCGTGTAGATCGTCCAGCCGTTCGGATGCCAGAACACCTGACCCGGTGCTTCTTCCTGCATGTGATAAAGGTCCATCTCGCGGCCCAGCTTGCGGTGGTCGCGCTTGGCGGCCTCCTCCAGCATGTGCAGATGCGCCTTGAGGTCGTCCTTGTTGGTGAAGGCCGTGCCGTAGATGCGTTGCAGCATCTGGCGGCTGCTGTCGCCGCGCCAGTAGGCCCCGGCGATGGACATCAGCTTGAAGCCGTCGGCGGGCACCTGTCCCGTGTTCTGCAGATGCGGCCCGCGGCACAGGTCCTGCCAACCGCCGTGCCAGTACATGCGCAGCGGCTCATCGCCGGGGATGCTCTCGATCAGCTCGACCTTGTAGGGCTCGCCCCGGTCGGTGTAGTGCCGGATCGCGCGGTCGCGGTCCCAGATTTCGGTGCGGACCTCGTCGCGGGCGTTGATGATCTCCTTCATCTTCTTCTCGATGACGGCCAGATCCTCTGGCGTGAAGGGTTCCTTGCGGTCAAAGTCGTAATACCAGCCGTCCTTGATGACCGGCCCGATCGTAACCTGCGTGTCGGGCCAGATCTCCTGCACGGCGCGGGCCATGATGTGGGCAAGGTCGTGACGCACCAGTACCAGTGCCGGGCCTGCGTCCTTCATCGTGTTGATCGCGATGGAGGCGTCCGCGTCGATGGGCCACTGCAGATCCCAGTGCTGGCCGTTCACGGTGGCCGAGATCGCCTTTTTCCGCAGGCTGGAGGAGATGTCGGCGGCCACGTCGCCCGGCGTCACGCCTGCGTCATAGCTGCGCGCATTGCCATCGGGGAAGGTCAGGGAAATCTGGGCCATGTCTGGCTCCTCATCGGTTTGGCGCCCACGGAACGCCCGGTTGCGGGATATGTGTGACGCTTACTTGCCGTGCGGCCCGCGAGGGGTCAAGGGGGACTCGCCGATGCCGGGCGCGGCGTGCCGCAGGTTGCCCCCTTGTCATTGGCATCGCCGCCGTGATGTGCTGGGCGCTGGCGGCAGGGGCCGTGGGGATGCAAGAGGTGCAGGGCGATGCCTGACATGCTGACGACACCGCAAGGGCGGCGGATCGCCTACCACCGGACGGCGGGGCAGGGTCCGACGGTCGTGTTCCTGGGCGGGTTCAAATCCGACATGGGCGGCACCAAGGCGGTGCATCTGGAGGGGTGGGCGCAGGCGCGAGGCCGCGCGTTCCTGCGGTTCGACTATTCCGGGCATGGCGAAAGCGAGGGGGCATTCACCGACGGGTCCATCGGCGACTGGTTTGCGGATGCCCGTGCGGCGCTGGACCTGATCGAGGGGCCGCTGGTGCTGGTCGGGTCCAGCATGGGGGGATGGATTTCCTTGCTCTGCGCCCGCGCCATGCCGGACAGGATCGCGGGCCTCGTCACCATCGCCGCAGCGCCGGATTTCACCGAGGACAGCATGTGGGCAGATTTCGATGTTGACCAGCGCGACGCCATAATGCGCGACGGGCAGGTCGCGCTGCCATCGGATTACGGCGCACCCTACATCATCACGCGCCGCCTGATCGAAGAGGGTCGCGAAAACCTCGTGCTGCGCGCGCCGCTTCACCTGCCGTTCCCGGTCAGGTTCCTGCAAGGCACCGCCGACGCCGATGTCGATGTCGGCACGGCCCTGCGCCTGCTGGATCACGCAACCGGACTGGACATGCGGCTGACGCTGGTGAAGGGGGCGGATCATCGCTTCTCAGACGCGACCTGCCTCGACCTGATCTCCGCTGAGGTGACAGAGGTCCTTTCGCGTGCCTGATCGCCACGTTCCGCTTTGGAATTCCCCCGCCGCCCACTAGCGTCGCGCGAGGGGTCGCAGGAAGCGCGCGATGGCATTGACCAAGGCACAGATGGCGGGCTGGGGGCTGGCCGACATGGGCGTCAACGTCTTTGTCGTGGTCAAGCAATTGCTGGTCTTCACCTTCCTGACCACTTTCCTGGGCGTGCCGCCGGGCGTCGCGGGGCTGGTGACATTTGCCGTGCTGGCCTTCGACGTCGTGACGGACCCCATCGTGGGCTACCTGTCGGACCGGACCAACAGCCCCTGGGGGCGCCGCGTGCCGTGGATCGCCAGTGGCGCGGTGATTCTCTCCCTGTCCGTCGTCGCCATGTTCGCAGTGCCGGTGGGACTGGGCTGGCAGGCCAACGCGCTGTGGGTCGCGCTGTTCTTCGGGTTAGCCTCTGTCGGGTTCACCTTCGTCGCGATCCCCTATGGCGCGATGGCGGGCGAGATGACGCAGGACGCGGCAGAGCGATCCACGATGATGGCATTTCGCATGACCTTCGCCTCGCTTGGCCTGTTGCTGGCGGGGGCGCTGGTTCCGGCGCTGGCAGGCGACAGCCGGGCGGGCTATGCGCGGGCGGTGCTGGTCGTGGCCCCCGTCGTCGTGCTGACGATCTGGGGCATGTTGCTGGCCACCCGCCGCGCACCACAGATCGCGGCTCCCGCGACCGAAGGCTTTGGCACTGTGCTGGCGATGGTGCTGGGCAACCGCCCTTTCGCGTTGATGGTGCTGCTTTACGGTGTCCTCACGCTTGGCGTGGCGCTGATCGCGGCAGGGCTGCAACTGGCGGCGCTGTATCTGATGACCAACACCGGCGGACCGCTGTCGGGGCTGACCGGGGCGCTGGGGATTTTCTCGACGTTGTTCGCGATGTTCATCCTGGGCTCTGTGCTGTCGCAGTTTCCGTGGGTCTGGGCCGGTGCGCGGTGCGGCAAGGTCTCGGCCCTGATGCTGGGCCTCGGGCTTTATGTCGTGGTGCTGGTCTGCGTCTGGGTCAGCCTGCCCGCGACGGGCGTGTCCCTGATGGCGGGGCTGTTTCTGTTGGCAGGCGTCGCGAATGGTGCCTATCAGCAGATTCCCTGGGCGATGTATCCCGACCTGATGGACGTGACCCGCGCGCGGGACGGTGCGGCGATCGAGGGAGCCTTCAGCGCAGTCTGGCTGTTCGGGCAAAAGATCGCAAATGCGCTGGCTCCGCTCGCGTTGGGCTTGATCCTTCAGGCGGCGGGCTGGCAGCCCTCGGCACAGGGCGTGGTGGAACAGTCGCCGCAGGCGCTGGCGGCCCTGCGCATCGCCCTGACGCTGGTGCCGGCGGCCATCTTCATTCTGGGCGCTGCGGGCCTGTGGTGGGTCTATCGCCCCCGCGCGCGGCATGTGGCCAGCCACCGTTAAGGCGCGGATCCTGCGGTTGCACCGGCCCCGCGCCAATGCCATGAAGGTCAAAATCCCCAAGGGCAGGGCCGACCGATGACGCGCGAACCGCTGGTGCTGATCCCACCGATGCTGTGCGACGCGCGGGTCTTTGCGCCGCTGACCGCCGCCTTGTCGCCCGATCACGCCATCTGCATCATGCCCACCCGCGGGGCCGACAGGATGGAGGAGATCGCAAGCCGCATCCTTGACTGGGCACCGGCAAAGTTTGCGTTGCTGGGCCTGTCGATGGGTGGTGCGGTCGCGCTGGAAATCATCCGACGCGCGCCGACCCGCGTGCTGCGCATCGCGTTGATGGACTGCACGTCGCAGGCCGAGACGCCGCAGACTGCCGCCGCGCGCGAACCGCTGATCGTCGCGGCCCGCGCGGGACGGTTCAAGGATGTGGTGGCGCAGGAAATGCCGGCGGCCTGCTTCGCGCATGGCCCGCACCGGCGTCACACGCTGGAAACCATCACCGACATGGCGTGGGCGATGGGACCGGAGGCCTATGTCGCGCAGGCCCGCGCGATGCAACGACGCCGGGATCAATCCGCGACTCTGCGCCAGATCCGGCAGCCCGCCGTCGTCATCTGTGGCGAGGAAGACCCCGTGCATCCCGTCCGCCGCCACCAGTTCATGGCCGAGATGATCCCATATTCCCGGCTGGAGGTCATCGCCGGGGCCGGCCACCTGCCGACGCTTGAACAACCGGAGTCGACGGTCGATGTGGTGCGCGACTGGCTGCGCCAGCCTCTCGTGCTGCGCTAGACAGCGAAAAGCCCTGCCCGGTGTAAACCGGACGGGGCTTTGCTGTGGGACGGATCACTTCGTGCCGGTCTTCGGCCTCATCTCGGTGACGTTCTTCGGGGCCGTCTGCGTTTCGTTCTTGCCGACCTTGTCGACAGGACCGGTGTCGACCTTTTGCGGTGCCGGAGCAGGTTTCTTGACCGATGCCTCGTCGCCGGAGTTCGCATCGATGAAGGCAAGCACAAGGGGGCGGATGTTGCGGCGCCATTTGGCACCGGCAAAGATGCCGTAGTGACCGGCCCCCGGTTCCAGATGCGACGCCTTCTTGGAATCGGGCAGACCGGTCATCAGCGCGAGTGCGGCGAGGCATTGACCGGGTGCCGAGATGTCGTCCTTTTCACCCTCGACTACCTTGACGGCGACCGTCGTGATCGCGCCGATATCGACCTTCTTGCCGTCGACGACAAAGGCGTTGCGTGCGATGTCGCGGTTCTTGAACACCCGTTCCACCGTGGACAGGTAGAATTCGGCCGGCATGTCCATGACGGCCAGGTATTCATCGTAGAACTGGTTGTGCTTGTCGTGTTCAGATGCCTCGCCCTTCGCGGTCGCGATGATCTGGTCGCGGAACGCCTTGGCGTGCAGCTCTCCGTTCATCGAGATGAAGGACGACAGTTGCAGCAGACCCGGATAGACCTGACGACCCACACCCTTGTACTTGAATCCGACGCGCTGGATCATCGATTGTTCCAACTGGCCCATCGTCACCGATCGGCCGAAATCCGTGACGGCGGTCGGATTGGCATCGGGGTCGATTGGCCCGCCGATCAGGGTCATGGACCGGGGCTGCGCGTTGGGGTCCTCTGCCGCGAGATAGGCGACGGCAGCCAGCGTCAACGGTGCCGGCTGGCACACGGCGATGACATGCAGGTCGCTGCCCAGCTTCTTCATGAAGTCCACGAGGTAAAGCGTCGAATCCTCGATATCGAACTTGCCCGCGCTGACGGGAATGTCGCGGGCGTTATGCCAATCGGTGACATAGACCTCGCAGTCGGGCAGCAGCGAAATGACTGTCTTCTTGACCAGCGTGGCATAGTGGCCGGACATCGGTGCCACCAGCAGCACGCGCCGCTTCAATGGCGCGCGACCGCCGACGTTGAAGTGGATCAGATTGCCGAAGGGCTTCTCCAGAACGGTTTCGACATGCACGATGTGATCGGTGCCGTCGGCGATGGTCTGGACGGGGATGTTCCAGTCCGGTTTCACGACCATGCGGCTGAACGCGCGCTCCGTCACCTCGCCCCAGGCACCCAGCCAGTCCATGAAGGGATTGGCCGTCATCGCCATCGCCGGGTAACTGGCGAAGGCGCGCGCGGTCGACCCGAGCCATTGGTTCGTGTTACGCATGCTTTCCATCATGTCGTAGGTCATCATATACTTCATGGTGGAAAGCTCCTGAGGTGGTCGCGCAAAAATGCTGCAGCTGCGAAGGTAGGGCGGGGGGACGCGTATGACAACCGATGATAAGGTCGAAGCTGAAACGGCTCGTAAAAATCTTGACACGTTGGAAAAGAATCTGGCCCGTGTGGACGCGCTGACACAACGTCTGGTCGCCGCACTATCCAGGGGCCGTCAAGTGCCGACCGCCTTGCAAGGCCCGAGTCAGGACCTTTATGCCAAGGCTGCCGGTGCCTATTGGACCGAGATGATCAACAACCCCGCCAAGCTGATCGAACATCAGCTGTCGTTCTGGTCGAAATCCGTCACTCATTTCGTCGAGGCACAGGCGCTGCTGGCGCAGGGCAAGATCGCTGCCCCCGTGGACAAGACTCCAGACGACCGCCGTTTCAGTCATGAACTGTGGAAGACCAACCCGTTCTTCAACTTCGTCAAGCAGCAATACATGATCAACGCCGAGGCGATCACGCAGGCGATCGAGGACGTGGACACGCTGGATGCGGGCGAGAAAAAGCGTCTGCGCTACTTCGGCCAGCAGATCGTGGACCTGTTCAGCCCGACCAATTTTCTGGCCACCAACCCCGAGGCGCTAAGCCTTGCAGTCGAAACGGACGGCGAGTCGCTTGTCAGGGGCCTCGAGAACCTCGTCCGCGATCTGGAAGCGAACAACGGAGACCTCGTGGTGACGCTGGCCGACAAGGACGCCTTTACCGTGGGCGAAAACCTGGCCACCACGCCGGGAGAGGTGGTCTTTCGCAATCACCTGTTCGAATTGATCCAGTATGCGCCGACGACTGACGATGTCCACGCGACGCCGCTGCTGATCTTTCCGCCCTGGATCAACAAGTACTACATCCTCGACCTGAAGCCCGAGAATTCGCTGATCAAGTGGGTCGTCGATCAGGGCTACACGCTGTTCGTCGTGTCCTGGGTGAACCCGGACGCCTCCTACGCCGATACGACGATGACGGATTATGTCGAGGACGGCTTCCTGCGCGCGATCTCGGTCGTGAAGGAGATCTGCGAGGTGCCTCAGGTCAACACGATCGGATACTGCATCGCGGGCACCACGCTGTCTTTGACCCTCGCATTGCTGGCACAACGCGGTGATACCTCGGTCAATGCTGCGACGCTGTTCACCGCACTGACCGATTTCTCCGATCGCGGCGAAGTCGGCGTCTTTCTGGAGGAGGATTTTGTCAATGGGATCGAGCGTGAGGTGGCAGAGACCGGCATCCTCGACAAGTATTACATGTCCCGGACCTTCAGCTTCCTGCGGTCCAACGACCTGATCTACGGACCCGCGATCAAGAGCTACATGATGGGCAAGGCCCCACCGGCGTTCGACCTGCTTTTCTGGAACGGTGATGCCACCAACCTGCCGGGCAAGATGGCAAGGGAGTATCTGCGCGGGTTGTGCCAGTCCGACCTGTTCGCGACGACGGGGTTCGTCGTGGCGGGGGCGACGGTGCGGATCGAGGAGGTCAACGTGCCGATCTGTGCCATCGCCTGCGAAACCGACCATATCGCAGCCTGGAAAAGCAGTTTTCGCGGTGTGCAGAAGATGGGATCGGCCGACAAAACCTTCATCCTGTCCGGATCGGGCCATATCGCCGGCATCGTGAACCCGCCGGCCAAGAAGAAATACGGGCACTGGGTCAATGCGGACCTCGGCCTCGAACCTGATGCATGGAAAGACGCAGCCGAAAAGCGAGAGGGCAGCTGGTGGCCGGTGTGGGAGGAATGGCTGGCCGCCAGATCGGGCGACATGATTCCCGCCCGTACACCCGGAACGCGAAAATTTCCCGCCCTCGTGCCGGCCCCGGGCACCTACGTCACCGGCGGCTAGCCCAGCTTGTGCCTGTTTTAGGTGCCAGTTCAACGCATTGCCCACGTGCGGAAATTTTTATGCTGCGCCGCAGAAAAACCTTGAAATGCTGCGGTGCAGCATGTATATCCTGCTCAGAACGAAACGACGGTTGAACCCTCTGCCGTCAAACACTGCAAAGGAATATACCATGGCTAAGACACAGGACTTCACGACCATCTTCAAGGACATGATGGGCTCTTTCCCGGTCGACACGAAGGCGATGGAAGACGCCTACAAGTCGCAGACCACGCTGGCCGAGAAGATGTCGACCGTGTCGCTGTCCGCCGCTCAGGAATCCGCGCAACTGTCCGCCAAGTGGGCACAGGACACCCTGACCAAGATGCAGGACATGACCAAAGCCAAGGCCGAGCCTGCTGACTATGCCAAGTCGATGACCGACTTCGCGTCGGCCACCGCAGAGTCCGCCGCCGAGCACATGGCCGCCTTCGCCGAGATCGCCAAGAAGGTCCAGACCCAGACGCTGGAACTGATGATGGCCGCTGGCAAGGACATGTCCGAGGACATGACCGCCGCCGCGAAGAAGGCGCAGGACGAAATGACCAACGCCGCGAAAAAAGCGACCACCGCTGCCAAGTAAGCGGACCCGCTGATCGACATTCAGGCGCGCCTTTCGGGGTGCGCCTTTTTGCTGCGCGGGTTTTCAGTTGTTTGTCGTGCAGTCGCGGCATAGCATCGCTGCACTGCATCATGCTTGAGAGGGCAGACCATGGCCGCCACCGACAAACCGTTGCTCATCAAGCGTTACGCCAGCCGGCGGCTTTATAACACCGAGACCAGCGACTACGTCACGCTGGACGACATCGCGACATTCATCCGTGCCGGGCGCGAGGTGCAGATCGTCGACCTCAAATCCGGCGATGATCTGACGCGGCAATATCTCCTCCAGATCATTGCAGAACACGAAAGCCGTGGTGAAAGCGTGCTGGGCGTCGATCTGCTGACCGACCTCGTGCGCAGCTACACCTCGCAGGCGGCCTCCGTCGTGCCGCAGTTCCTGACCGCCAGCTTCGAGATGCTGCGCGACGGGCAAAGCAAGGCGATGGAGAACATGACCAAGACGAACCCCCTGCTAAAGATGCCGGGGTTCGAGGCGATGCGCACGCAGCAAGAGGCCTTTTTCAAGGCCATGACCGGCGGATTGATTCCCGGCGTCTCGCGCGAGCCGCAGAAGGGAAAGCCAGCCGACGACCTGGAAACGATCAAGGCCCAACTGGCCGAGATGCAGGACAAGCTGTCCAAGATGGGGAAGTAGCCTCGCCTTCCGTCAGACCCCCAGCCGGTCGCGCAGGGCAAACCATGTCATCGCCAGCGTCAGCAAGGGCGGGCGAAAGCGGGCACCGCCCGGAAAGTTCGGCACCGGCAGCCCGGCCATGATGTCAAAACGGTCGGTCTGTCCAACGATCGCCTCGGCCATCACGCGCCCAACAAAGCCGGACAGCGCGACACCGTGACCGGAAAAGCCGGCACCGGACAGCATGTTCGGGCCAAGGCGCTGCAGGGCCGGCAGCCGTGTCATCGTGATGCCAAGTGTCCCGCCCCAGACATGATCGAAGGCCACCTCGCGCAGTTGCGGGAACAGGGACACCATTCGCGCGTGAAGCGCACCTGAAATATCCGCAGGGTATCCAAGCCCGTAGCTTTCGCGACCACCGAACAGCAAGCGACGGTCCTCTGACAGCCGGTAGTAGTTGACGACGAACTTCGAATCCGCCACCGCGATATCGCGCGACAGCACCTTGTCGGCCAGATCGCCCAATGGCTGCGTGGCACCGATGAACGAATTGATCGGCATGACCCGCGCCGCGACCTTCCTGCTCAGGTCGGGCAGATAGCCATTTCCTGCCAGGATCACGTGATGGGCCGTGACCATCCCGCGCGCGGTCTGCACGCTGGCCGGAGTGCCGCGCTGGATGTGATGCACTTCAGAGCCTTCGTGGATCGTGACCCCCGCCGCTTCGGCAGCGCAGGCTAATCCCACTGCATAGCGGAGCGGATGAATATGCGCCGCCCCCATATCGAGCCACCCCCCCACATATGCACCAGTGTGCACGATGTCGCGCAGGCCGTCGCGATCCAGCGGCGTGATGCGGTCATATCCGTAGTGACGCTCCAGATACTCTGCCTCGGCGTGAAGGGCGTGCCGCTCCGCGGATTTGTAGGTGCCGAACGCGACGCCGGGTGTCCAGCGCGCCTCGGGCGCGTGACGATTAACCAGATCGTGCAGGTCGGCCTTTGCCTGTTCAGAGCAGTCCCAAAGCGCGCGGGCATGGGCGGGCCCCAGTTTCTTGGCCAGGTCCATCTGGTGCCAGTTGTAGCCCGATCCGACCTGCCCGCCATTGCGCCCGGATGCGCCGAACCCGGCACGGTGCGCCTCGATCACGATGACCCGGCGACCGGCCTGCGCCAGCCGCAGCGCAGCGGTCAGGCCGGTATAGCCGGCGCCGACAATGCAGACGTCCGCGCGATATGTGCCACGCAGGGCGGGTCGCTGCGGCGGCAGGGTCGTCGTGGCGGCATACCAGCTGTCGGGAAACTGACCGGGCGCGTCATTGCGGTACAGCGGGTTCATTCCGACACCGTTGCCGGTGGTTGCATGTCCTGCCACGTCCGTCCCACCGCCAGCGTGACCGCCAACAGGCAGAAGGCAAAGCCCAAGGCCGCCAACGCGTTGCGTCTGGCCCGCTCAGACATTGAGCAGCAGGTGTTCGCGTTCCCAGGGGCTGATGACCTGGAGGAACTCGTTATATTCGGCGTGCTTCACGATGGAATAGACGCGGGCGAATTCTTCGCCCAGCACCGCGTGGATGTCCTTGGCACCGTCGAACAGGGAAAGAGCGGCGTAAAGGCCCTGCGGAATCTCGTCTTCCGAAGTGTAGGCGTCACCCCGGAACCGCTTGTCCGGCCAGATCTCGTTCTTCATGCCAAGATAGCCGCAGGCGAGGCTGGCCGCGATGCACAGGTAGGGATTGCAATCCATCCCCGCCAGCCGGTTTTCCACCCGCCGCGCCTCTGGCGGACTGATCGGGATGCGGATGCCCGTCGTGCGGTTGTCGCGGCCCCATTCCAGGTTGATGGGTGCCGCATGGTCACGGACGTAGCGACGAAAGCTGTTCACATAGGGCGCGATGACGGCGATCACGCTAGGCATGTGTTCCTGCAAACCGCCGATGAAGTGAAAGAAGTCGTCGGTTTCGCCGCCCTGCGGGCCGGTAAAAATGTTGCGCCCCTTGGCGTCTAGCACAGAGTGATGCACATGCATCGCGGACCCCGGTTCGCCCTCGATCGGTTTGGCCATGAAGGTTGCGGTGCAATTGTGCTTCAATGCCGCCTCGCGCAGCAACCGCTTGAAGAAGAACACCTCGTCCGCCAGCTTCACCGGATCGCCGTGGCGCAGGTTGATCTCCAACTGGCCCGCGCCGCCTTCCTGAGTGATGCCGTCGATCTCAATTCCCTGGATTTCGGCGTATTCGTAGATGTCGTCGATCACCGGGCCGTAGTCGTCCACGGCGGACATGGAATAGGCTTGCCGTGCGGCGGCGGGACGGCCGGTGCGACCCATCATCGGCTCGATCGGCTTGGCCGGGTCGATGTTGCGGCCCACAAGATAGAATTCCATCTCTGGCGCGACCACGGGTGTCCAGCCTTCGGCCTTGTAAAGGTCGCAGACCCTTTTCAAGACGTTGCGCGGGCTGCACCCGACCGGGCGGCCCTTCTGATCGTAGGCGTCGTGGATCACCTGCAAGGTGCCGTCCTTGGTCCAGGGGGCTGCTGTCGCGGTGGACAGGTCAGGGCGCAGGATCATGTCGGGCTCGAGAAAGCCTTCCGGTCCCGCCGCCTCGCCCCATTCGCCGGTGATGGTTTGGAAAAAGATGCTGTTGGGCAGATGGAAATGCGGCTGCTTGTCCCATTTGGCCGCAGGCACCGCCTTGCCGCGCGCGATGCCGGGCAGGTCGGCGATCACGCATTCGACCTCGTCCAGGCGATTGTTCTCGAGATAGATGCGCGCGGCCTCGGGGATTTCGTCCATCCAACTCATGTCAGGCTCCGGGTCTTGAAGAACCGCGCCATCTGGTCAGCAATGCTTCTGTTGTCGATGGGTTCGTACTGGGTTGCACGCGCGGCGGCGAGGATGGCGTCTGGTACGACCCCTTCGCCGCGCGCGTCGCCCAGTTGCCGGGTAAAGTCGTTGTCGAACTCCGGGTGGGCCTGCACGGTCAGGATGCGATCGCCGTAGACCAGCGCCGCATTCTCGCAAAAGTCATTGGTCGCAACGACCCTGGCTCCGTCCGGGCGTGCCGTCACCTGATCCTGGTGCCAGGCGTTCAGGGCGATAGTCTGCCCTTGCCAGTCATAGGTCTGGCGTCCGACAGCCCAGCCCCCCGCAAACTTCTCGACGCGCCCACCCAGCGCCTGCGCGATGATCTGGTGGCCGAAACAGATGCCGACCATCGGCACAGCAGCAGCATAGGCGTCGCGTATGAAGGTTTCCAGCGGGGCGATGAACGGGTGATCCTCATAGGCCCCGTGCTTCGATCCGGTCAGCAGCCAGCCGTCGGCGGCGTGGACATCCTCGGGGAACTGCATGTCGACGACGTCATGGACCTCGAACTGGAAGTCGTGATCGCCCAGCAGCCGCTTGAACAGATCCGCATAGTCGCCCGTCTCGGGCCGCAGCGCATCTGGCGCGTGACCGGTCTGCAATATTCCGATTTTCATGGATCACCTGCGTTTGATGGGCGCAATCTAGGACGGGCCGTCGGGCAGGGCAACCTGCCCCTTGGGTCAGCGGATGATCTGCGGACGGATACGCAGCCGCCGGCGTTGATCCTGCGGCAGATGGCGGTTCAGCCGCGCGTTGACGACACCGAAGCAGGTGATGACCGTCAGCGTCAGGATGATGAAATAGCCCGCAAGGATCGGATAGGGGACGAAGGGATTGAAGGTCTTGTCGGCAAAGTAGTTGGCATAATACAGCGCGTCGCCGCGCTGTTGCAGCGCGGGAAAGCCAGAGAAGAAGACCAGCGTGGTGGCATGAAACAGAAAGATCGCCTCGTTCGTATAGGCGGGCCAGGCGAGGCGCAGCATCGTCGGCCAGATCACCCGGCGGAAGCGCGACCAGCCGGACAGGCCATAGGCGTCGGCGGCCTCGGTATCGCCCTTGGGAATCGACAGCAGGGCCCCATGAAAGATTTCGGCTGAATAGGCGGCGGTGTTGAAGAACAGCACGACCAACGCCCCCGCCCAGGCCGAGGTGAAGAGGCCGAAGACCGGTGCCACAACTTTCAGCGACAGAAACAGGAAGTAGGCAAAGAAGAACTGGATGAACAGGGGCGAGCCCCGGAAGATGAAGATGAACCATTCGGAGGGTTTGCGCAGACCGGTGTGGCGCGACGCCTTGCCAAGCGCCAGCGCGGTCGCCAGCAGGAATCCGGCGGCCAATGCCAGGATGCCGAAGTAGATGTTCCAGATCATGCCCGACCCGATCAGGGTGAATTGCTGGCACAGCGTGAAATCACTCCGCGGTAGCAGCCGTTCCCCGATGCCGAGGCTGCGCAACCCGTAGTCCGCGATGGTCTGCCAGCAACTCATGCGGCGGCCTTGCGTTGCGCTTCGCCACCCGCCGTCGCCTGGCCCAACGTCAGACGGTTCATGACGCGGCCCAGCACGACCTCTGACACCTTGGTCAACAGCAGATAGAAGATCAGCAGCGCCGCGAAATACCACATGCGCCAGTCGCCGTGCGGGTAGTCGGTAAAGGTCGGTGTCTTGCTGCCGCCCAGTTCGCGCGCCCAATAGACGATATCCTCGACCCCGAGCAGGAAAAGCAAGGGCGTCGCCTTGATCAGCACCATCCATAGGTTCGACAGACCGGGCAGGGCATAGACCCACATCTGCGGCACGAGGATGCGGCGCGTGACCTGCCGGCGCGACATGCCGTAGGCCTCTGCGGTTTCAAGCTGGCCGCGTGGGACGGCCTTCATCGCGCCGAACAGGACGTTGGCCGCGAAGGCCCCGAAGACAATGGCGAAGGTGATGACCGCCAGCCCGAAGCCGTAGGATTCATGCACCCATTGCGCTGCATTGCCCAGCGGCAGCTTGGCCTGCGGGCAGACGACGAAATCGTTGCCTTGTCGCACAGGCATGTCCCAGCCGGGGCACATGGCCTTGTGGCGCAGGTATTCGACGGCCTGATCCAGTGCGATGACGAAAAAGAGGAAGAACGCGATATCCGGCACCCCGCGCACGATCGCCATGTAGGTCTTGCCGAACCACCGCAACGGCGCGAAGGGACTGCGCGCGGCGGATGCACCGCCATAGCCGAACAGCAATGCCAGCGGGGCGGTGATCGCCAGCAGCAGCAGCACGACGCCGACGGACCAGTAGATCCCCATGTGCTTGCCCGTCGTCAGGTAGCAGGAGAGCCACGTCACGCCAGACAGGCTGGCCGGGTCTGCGCAATACTGGAAGATGGGCGCGTTCCTTGCCGCTGGATATTGAGTTTATTTTGCCAGATGAAAGGGATGCACCGCGCCTATCACGAAGGCGCGGTGCGTGTGGCCTAGAAGGTGGCCGATCCCGGCAGCAGGTCGGTGATCATGGTGTTCAGGGTGCCGTCGTCCTTCATCGACTGGATCGCCGCGTCGAACTTGGCCTTCAGCTCTGTATCGGTCTGGCGCAGGCCGACTCCGATGCCGCCACCGATCAGAACGTCTTCACCCACCAGCGACAGCGCATCGTCCGCTGCGGCGACGGGGTCGAGGAATGCCTTGTCGGCCAGCACCGCATCAGCCTCGCCATTGCGGACGGCGGCAACGGATTCCTCGGGCGTGGCGAATTCCAGCAACGTGGCGCCCGGCATCTCGGAGGCGACATAGCCCGCCTGGATCGTGCCGGTCTGTGCGGCAATGACACCGGTGCTCAGGTCGGCGCTGTCATCCATCCCGAGGAACGCACTGGGATCTGGTTGAGTGTAGGGGTCGGAGAAGGCGATGACCTCTTCCCGCTCTGGCGTGATCGACATGCCGGCCATGATGGCGTCGTAGTTGCCTGACACGAGGTTCGGGATGATGCTGTCCCAGTCATTCGTGACCCAGGTGCAGGTCAGTTCCGCGCGCGCGCACAGCTCGTCGCCCAGCGCCCGTTCGAACCCGTCGACTTCGCCTGCGTCGTTGATGAAGTTGTACGGAGGGTAGGCACCTTCCGTGCCCAGCCGCACGACGTCCTGCGCTGCAGCGGCCCCTGCGAACAGCGCCAGCGCTGCGGTCGTCAGTGTGAGTGTCTTCATTGTCGTCTCCCGGTTGGTCGGACCGACGTTGCGGCCCCGTTGATCGCGAAAGGGTTATGCGAAAAAGCGCCGATGGCAAGAGGTGTTGGGATGACGCAGCGGCAGTCGCGGTGCATGTGCCTTTCAGGCGGGTAGGCTCGCCGACAAAAAGCCGCGCAGCCGGTCGGTCTGTGGATGGGTGAACAGATCGCCGGGCGCACCCTGTTCCTCGATCACACCCTGATGCAGGAACACGACGTGGTCCGAAACGTCGCCTGCCATGCGCATGTCATGGGTCACGATCAGCATGGTGCGGCCTTCCTCGGCCAGCGCATGGATGACGCGGACGACCTCCTGCTCCAGCTCTGGGTCCAGCGCGCTTGTCGGTTCGTCGAACAGCAGCGCCTTGGGCTCCATGCACAGTGCGCGTGCGATAGCGGCGCGCTGTTGCTGGCCACCCGACAATTGGGCGGGATAGGCGTCGGCCTTGTCGTCGATCCCGACCTTGGCCAGATAGCGGCGCGCGGCGTCCTCGACTTCGGTCCGGTCGCGTTTCAGGACGGTCAGCGGCGCCTCCATCACGTTTTGCAGGATCGTCATGTGCGCCCAAAGGTTGAACTGCTGGAACACCATAGACAAGTTCGTGCGGATGCGGATCATCTGCGCGTGGTCTGCGGGGCGGCGGTGCAGACCCTCGCCCTTCCACTTCACCGGTTCGCCGTCGAAGACGATGTCACCTTGCTGGCTGTCCTCCAGCAGGTTGGCGCAGCGCAACAGCGTCGATTTGCCAGAGCCGGACGATCCGATCAGCGACACGACGTGGCCCGCATGGGCCGTGATGTCGACGCCCTTCAGCACTTCGAGAGTGCCATAGGCCTTGTGCAGGTTGCGGATCGCGATGACGGGTGTGGCTGTCTGGTTCATGAGGCGCGATCAGACCGCAGATTGCGTGCAAAGGCAACGGGTTCTATGCGGACCCTTCGATCCGGCGGCGGGCGGCGTTGCTGTCCTGATCGGTCACGCCCAGCATGGGGGCGACCATGCGCATGATGCTGTCTTCCTGCGCGTCGCGGGACCCGTCGGCCAGCACGATCTGCCACATCGCGGCAATCACCCCAAGCCGGTCCTCGTAGTCCACTGCGTCCTTGATGGCGCGGGTGAAGCGCACGGTGTCCGGGGCCTCCGCCTCCAGCCCCTCGCATTGCAGGCGCAGGTCGCTGGCGTCGGTCAGGTCGTAGCGGCAGCGCAGGATCGCCTCGATCCGGTCTTTCTCGACCGGGTCATAATGGCCGTCGGCGCGGGCAAGGCGGACCAGCAGCGCACCAAGCGCCAGGCGGGCATCGGCATCGGGGATGCGGTCGGGGGCGGGGGCGGTCATGCGCCGGAGGAGGTCTGCGAACATGACCCTGTTATAGGGCGGCCCTGACCATGCGGAAAGGGTGCGCGGTCAGGTCTGCGGTGCCACGCGCGCAAAAAGCCGTGACAGGGCGTTGGCTTCGTCCACGAATCCGAAGGGCGGGTTCACGACGAAGAGGCCCGATCCGACCATGCCGTGGCCGGGCCGGGCCGGCGGAAAGCTGACCGTATGAGAGACTGCGTCGGGAAACTGCCGGTGCAGCGCGCGCAGCATCGGCCTGTGCCGCGCATCGGTCAGCACAGGATACCACAGGGCCAGCACGCCGACAGGCCAGCGGCGGTGCAGTTTGCGCAGGAATTCCGGCACATCGTCGTAGTCGGTTTTCACCTCCCAGCTTGGGTCGCACAGCAGCAGGCCGCGGCGCGGATCGGGCGGGCAGCGGGACAGTGCCATCGCGAAGCCGTCTGTCTGGCTGACGGTCACGCCGGGCAGGGCGGCGCGTAGCGCCTCCGCCTCTGCCGGGTGCAATTCGGCCAGCGTCACCTCGTCCTCGAACCGCAGCGTGTTCAACGCAATCAGGGGGCTGCCTGGATAGGCCTGCGCGCCGTGATCGGCGCGGGTCTTTGCCAGCGCACGGGCATAGGGATGGTCGGCGGCGAACCAACCTTGTGCAAGTGCGATGCCTTGGGCCGCCTCGCCGGTCTTGGCAGCCTCTGGCCCCGACAGGTCATAGACGGCGCGTCCGGCGTGGGTTTCGAGGTAGGACAGCGCCTTGGGCTTTTGCACCATGTAGTCCAGCATCCACGCCAGCAGGGCGTGTTTGTGGACATCGGCCAGGTTCCCGGCGTGATAGGCGTGTTGATAGGACAGCATCTCATTGCCCTAACCTGTTGTGCGCGGCGCGGGAAGCCTTGCGGCGCCGGGCTTTGGTGCTAAAGTCGAAACGACAGCTTCAAAATCCCGGAAAGTCTCACCATGTCCCTGACCCGCCTGCTGCCCGCAGCGATTTTCGCAGCTTCTTTGCCTGTGGCGGCTTTCGCGCAGAACACATTCATCGTCGGCATCGGCCCGCAGTCCGCTCCCGGCTATTTCGGTTCGGATGAAAATGAGGTCGGGGTCAGCGGCACCTTTGCCGTGCAGGAACTGAACTTCGGTCCGCTGCGCTTTGGCGGGGCCGAAGGCGGCGCGCCCGAAGGCTTTGGCTTTTCCGGATCGGTCCGGTTCATCGGTGAACGCGATGGCGTGAAGTATCGTGAACTGGCCGGGACAACGCCGATCGACGCGGCACTCGAACTCGGCGGCGGCCTGACCTATGCGACCCAGAACTTCCAGGTGTTCGGTCTGGCCCGTTACGGCGTCACCGGTCACGAATCGTTGGTCGGAGAAGTCGGTGCCGACCTCATCTTCCGCCCCTCCGATCCGGTCGAACTGCGGGTCGGCCCGCGTCTGTTCTACGGTGATGACGACTACGCGCAGACCTATTTCGGCGTCACCGCTGCCGAGGCCGGCAATGGAAATACGCTGACGGCCTTCGATGCATCCGGCGGCATGCTGTCGCGCGGGATCGAGGCCAGCGCATCCTACGCCTTTTCTGAGGATTGGGGGTTGCAGGGCAAGCTGCGCTACGACGAATTCACCAATGACGCGGCCGACAGCCCCATCGTGACACAGGGCAGCGATTCAGCGACCACAGCCAGCGTTCTGGTCACGCGGCGCTTCAACTTCTGACATTGGGCGCTTGATTGAAGACATGGCGCGCCGGTTCGGTGCGCCATTTTCGTCTGAACGGTCTGTGTCGCGGGGGCTTTGCCCCCACACCCCCAGGATATTTCCGACCAGAAGAAGGGTCAGACAAGTCGCGAATTTACCACGGCGGCGCGCACGAAATCGGAAAACAGGGGGTGCGGCGCGAAGGGCTTCGATTTCAGCTCGGGGTGAAACTGCACGCCGATGAACCACGGATGGTCCGACCATTCGACGATCTCGGGCAGCTTGCCGTCGGGCGACATGCCGGTAAAGCACAGGCCCTTCGCCTCGAGCTTTTCACGATATTTGGTGTCGACCTCGTAGCGGTGGCGGTGGCGTTCCTCGATCGCGGTGGTGCCATAGACACCTGCGACCTTTGAGCCTTCGCGCAGGACGGCATCATAGGCCCCCAGACGCATTGTTCCGCCCTTGGCGTCATCCGATCTGCGCGCGACGGTCTGGTTGCCCTGTACCCATTCCTTGAGGTGATAAACCACCGGCTCGAACCGCTTGACGCCGGCCTCGTGGTCGAATTCCTCTGACCCTGCGGTCGTCAGGCCTGCAACGTTGCGCGCCGCCTCGATCACCGCCATCTGCATGCCAAGACAGATGCCAAGATAGGGCACGCCCTTTTCGCGGGCGAATTGCGCGGCCTTGATCTTGCCTTCGGTGCCACGCTCGCCAAAGCCGCCGGGGACCAGGATCGCGTGGAACCCTTCCAGATAGGGGGCCGCATCCTCGCGGTCGAAGAGTTCCGCATCGACCCAGTCGATCCGCACCTTGACCCGGTTCGCCATGCCGCCGTGGGTCAGCGCCTCGGCAATGGATTTGTAGGCGTCTTCCAGTTGCGTGTATTTGCCGACGATGGCGACGCGCACCTCGCCTTCGGGGTTGTGGATGCGGTCGGCCACGTCGTGCCAGATCGTGAGATCAGGCTTCGGTGCGGGCGAGATGCCGAAGGCATCCAGCACCGCTTGATCGAGACCCTGCGCGTGATAGGCTAGCGGTGCCTCGTAGATCGACTTCAGGTCGTAGGCGGCGATCACGGCATCCTTGCGGACGTTGCAGAACAGGCCGATCTTCTCGCGCTCGCGTTCCGGGATCGGATGTTCGGACCGGCAGACAAGGATGTCGGGGGCCAGACCGATGCTGCGCAATTCCTTGACGGAGTGCTGGGTCGGCTTGGTCTTCAACTCGCCACTGGCGGCCAGATAGGGCAGCAGGGTCAGGTGCATGAAGATGCACTGGCCGCGCGGCTTGTCCTGTGCGAACTGGCGGATCGCCTCGAAGAAGGGCAGCCCTTCGATATCGCCCACGGTGCCGCCGATCTCACACAGCATGAAATCGACCTCATCCTCGCCGATGCGGATGAAGTCCTTGATTTCATTGGTGACGTGCGGAATGACCTGGATCGTCTTGCCGAGGTAATCGCCGCGCCGTTCCTTTTCCAGCACCGTGGAATAGACCCGGCCGGAACTGATGGAATCGCTCATCCGGGCCGCGACGCCGGTGAAGCGTTCGTAATGGCCCAGGTCGAGGTCGGTTTCCGCGCCGTCGTCGGTCACGAAAACCTCGCCATGCTCGAACGGGGACATCGTGCCGGGATCGACGTTCAGGTAGGGGTCGAGTTTGCGAAGGCGGACCGTGTAGCCGCGCGCCTGCAACAAAGCACCCAGCGCCGCGGACGCCAATCCCTTGCCGAGAGAGGACACAACCCCGCCCGTGATGAAGATGAAACGTGCCATGGAAGGGCCCCCGTGCGTGTCAATATTGTCGACCTGCGACCCCTTGGAATCGCATCATCACGGGGTTTAAGGATAGCCGAGAACAGCCAGCCTGCGCAACCCATGACGCAAGATCGTGGTGTGCCGCCCCGCAGGGCAGCCAGTTGTTGTGGTAACGGCGCCCTAGTTGCCCGACGGGACCAGCGGCGCATCCGTGGCCGAAGGCGGCAGCAGATTGTCGCCAAGGTCGGGCGACACCGGGGCCTCGGCGGCGGGTGCGTCCTGCAACCTGTCGACGACCGACGCACCGGCCGCGTTTTCCGCCGCGATGATCGTCAATGCGATCGAGGTCGCGATGAAACCGATGGCCAGGATCCACGTCACCTTGCCCATCGCCGTGGGGGCCGGGCGACCCGTCGTCGCACCGCCACCGCCGCCGATGCCAAGGCCACCGCCCTCGGACCGCTGCAGCAGCACGGTGCCGATCAGCGTCAACGCAAGGATCAGGTGGATGACGAGGACGATGTTTTCGTATTGCATGACGGCTGGCCTGGCGGTTGTCTGCGGTTCGGCGCTATCTATGCCCTACGCCCCCTTGCCGCAACCCCAAAGGGCGGCCCGGACCCGGTGCGTGACGGCGCGCGCTTTTTCGGTTTCATGCCGGGGCAGAGAAGCATATAGCGGGCAACGGATTTTCCGACATAGGACCTGATATCATGGCAAACGTTGTCGTCGTCGGCGCCCAGTGGGGCGACGAAGGAAAAGGCAAGATCGTGGACTGGCTTTCCGAACGGGCCGACGTGGTCGCGCGCTTTCAGGGCGGTCACAACGCCGGCCACACGCTGGTCATCGACGGCAAGGTCTACAAGCTGCACGCGCTTCCGTCCGGTGTCGTGCGCGGCGGCAAGCTGAGTGTCATCGGCAATGGCGTCGTCCTCGACCCCTGGCACCTGCTGAAAGAGATCGAGGGTCTCCGTGGGCAGGGGGTCGAGATCACGCCAGAAACCCTGATGATCGCGGAAAACACTCCGCTGATCCTGCCCTTCCACGGAGAGCTGGACCGCGCCCGCGAAAATCAGGCCGACGTGGCCAAGATCGGCACGACTGGGCGCGGCATCGGGCCATGTTACGAGGACAAGGTCGGCCGTCGTGTGATCCGCGTGGCGGATCTGGCGGATGCCGCCACGCTGGAACTGCGCGTCGATCGCGCTCTGGTGCACCATGATGCCTTGCGCCGGGGCCTTGGCCTCGATCCCATCGACCGCGACGACCTGCTGGCGCGGTTGAGAGAGATCGCGCCGGCGATCCTCGCATACGCGGCCCCGGTCTGGAAAGTGCTGGCCGATGCCCGCAAGGCCGGCAAGCGCATCCTTTTCGAAGGCGCGCAGGGCGCGCTGCTGGACATCGACTTTGGCACCTATCCCTTCGTCACGTCATCCAACGTGATCGCGGGGCAGGCGGCGACGGGCACGGGTGTCGGGCCGGGCGCCATCGATTTCGTCCTCGGCATCGTGAAGGCATACACCACCCGCGTCGGCGAAGGCCCTTTCCCGACCGAATTGCTGGACGACAACGGAGAGAAACTGGGCCAGCGCGGCCATGAATTCGGCACCACGACGGGCCGCAAGCGACGCTGTGGCTGGTTCGATGCAGCGCTCGTGCGGCAGACCTGCGCGACCTCGGGCGTGTCGGGCATTTCACTGACCAAACTTGACGTGCTGGACGGGTTCGAGACACTGAAGATCTGCACCGGCTATGATCTGGACGGGCGGGTGCTGGACTATCTGCCCACGGCCGCCGACCAGCAGGCCCGCTGCAAGCCGATCTACGAGGAAATGCCCGGCTGGTCCGAATCGACCGAAGGCGCGCGAAGCTGGAACGACCTGCCGGCCCAGGCAATCAAATACGTGCGCCGGATCGAGGAGTTGATCGACTGCCCGGTGGCGTTGGTGTCGACCTCGCCCGAACGCGAGGACACGATCCTCGTCACCGATCCCTTCGCCGCGCGATGAAGGGCTGGTTCGCGAACCTCAGCTACAAGGCCCGCAAGCGGTGGGCGCTGATCATCCTCGTGCTGGGACTGCCCGCCTATATCATCGTCGCGGTGACGGTCACATCGACGCTGGATCGTCCGTCGTTCCTGACGGAACTTGCCATCTATGTCGGGCTGGGTGTCCTGTGGGCCTATCCGTTCCGCAGCATCTTCAAGGGCATTGGCCAGCCGGACCCGGACGACCGGGACTGATCCTTCGTCCGGGACCGGTCTGACGTCATGGCGGCACGCAAAAAGGCGAGGGGATATCCCCTCGCCTTTCGTTTTGCGGTGTCCCGCGCTCAAGCCCCTGCAGCGATCGCCTCGGGCTTGAACCGGTTGCCGTCGGTCACCGTGAAGCGGCCGTTGCGGGATCGTTCGATCCGGTTTTGCCGCAGCAGGGTGCCGAACGACCGCAGCCCGTCTTCGCGGCTGAAGTCCTCGGTCACGGTCTGACGCACCTTCTGCATGATATGCGGCCGAGAGAAATCCTCCGACCCTTCGACGTAGGCCGTGTAGGCGGCAGCCGCTTCCAGCAGATCCTGAAGGCTGGTCGCCCCCATGCTTTCAGCGAATGCGGCGAAGTTGTCCGCATCCTCCGCCGGTGCCGGACTGGTCATCGCGACCCGCCGCGGTTGGACCGGTGTGGGGGCCGGTGCGTCTTCCAAATCGATGCGCTGGCTTGCGACCAGCTTCAACGGGGCAGGACGCGGGCGTTCGCTGCGTTCGACGGCGGCATCGGCGCGCGGTGCGCGACGGGGGCGCACCACCTGTTCGAGGTCGTCACGAAAGACTCCTTCAGGTGCGACCGGCGTGACGGCCTTGTCGCCCAACTGCCGTGCCGCTTCCGTGGCGGCAACCGCGGCCTTCAGGTGCGCGATCGCGTTGCGGCGGCGGCTCGCTTCGGGATCGGCAAGCTCTTCGTTGGCCTGCGACATGATCCGCGTCATCTCGGCCTCTGACGGATCGGGCAGCGGGTCGCGACGCATCTTCGGTGACTGCTCGGCCGCATCGAATGGTGGCGTGGCAGACGTCGCCAAGGGCGCGGCGGTCGATACGACGATCTCTGCCTCGTGCTTCAATGCGGCAAGCGTACGCTGCAGGTCCGCCTCGTCCTCTTCAGATAACGTGCTGCCGGCAGGGGTGCGATCGAATTCGGGCAGGTCCGAAGCACCATCGAGGGCCGCGACAGACGTCTCGAATGTCGTCGCCGCAGAGCCGGTATCAAGGTCGGTTTCGGGCTGGTCTTTGGCGATGGCCGGTCCGTCGGCTTCGCCGTCGATGATCGGGCCATCGATGATCTGGCCGTCGATCATAGGGCCGTCGGCTTCGTCGTCGAAATCGATGCCCGCGGTGTCGAAATCCAATGGGTCGGATGCATCATGTGAAGGCGCGGCTGCATCCATGTCACCCTGCGTTTGCCGGCTCTTCGCAAGCATTGCCGAGATCGAGGCGGTGGTGGTGGCCGCGTCGTCGCGCGGTGCCGTCTCCCGCTCCGGCACGGCGGCTGGTGTCGGCTCCGCAGCAGCGGCCTGGTCCTCGGCGTCATTCATAGGACGCGGACGACGGGTCACCCGCAGGATGCGGCCGCGTGGTGCCGGCTGCGCCGGGGGCTGCGCATCTACCGTTCGGTCTGCGACGGAAGACTCGGCTTCTGGCGCAGCGGAGGGCGTTGCATCCCGATGAGGCGACCGCAGGCCGGCGCGCTGCAGATTGCGCAGAACCGCGCTGATCTGATCGTCGGTCTCATCCGCATCCGCATCCCGCGTCGGCGCTTCTGCGTCGGTGCCGGCATCGTCGTCGTCGTCCTCCGCGAGCACCGCTTGATCGTCGGCCTCCGCCTGCGTGGGCTCGGTCTTGGCGACGTCGTCCAGACCATCGAAAACGGCGATCGCCCGCGCGATGACCGCATCGGTCTCGCTGTCTGACATCGAGGGCGCAGAGGACGGGGCAGCATCCAGTTCAGGACGGTCGTCCACGTCATCGGTCGTCGTGACGTCTGGATCGGCATCCTGCGCCGTGTCCTGTCCAGCATCGGCCATCTGCGAGTCGGAGTTTGCGGGATCGGCCACGGCGTCGGCCATGGGTCTGGCGGTGTCCGGCGTATCGACGGCCTCCGGCAGGTCTTCCAGATCCTCCACGAACGGAGAAGGTGTCGCCACGGGTGGCACCACACCGCCGACGACTGCGCGAATACGCTGCAACTTGGCTGCAACGCTTTCCGAATCCGGGTGGGCCGGCACCTCTGCGCGGGGACGGGCGGGTTCATCCTGCGTCAGATCGGCGTCCTGTGCCACGGCACGGGCCTGTTCGCGAATCCCGTCGCGCCCTTGCGGGCGGCGCGGGGCGGGTGGCATGACGGGTGCGGCGTCGCCATCATCGGCGGCCCCAGCTTGATCGGCCGGATCGGTCTGTGACTGTGGCGCAGCTTGCGAAACCGGTTGGTCCGTGGACGGGGTTGCCTGGGCCGCCACCTGCGTCTGCGGTGTTGCGTCCGACACACGCAGGACGATCCCGGTGTCGCTGGTCCGCATTTCGACCCGGCGAGAGATCTCGCGTTCTGCGATGCGGGTCAACATCTCGGCATCGGGCGTGGGGGGCTCGGCTCCGAAATACCGGTCGCCCGCAGCCAGGTCACGGAAATATTCTGCGATCGCCTTCATCGTTGAGAAGGAATCGTCGAATCCCTCCAGCGTGCACGAGAAGGTGCCGTAGGAAACGGTAAGAATCTTGCTCGACTCAACCATGCTTTCGCTCGCTTTCTGCCAGTCCCAGTGACAGCCTGTTTACCAGCAATTGGTTCGCAAACCGGAACGGTGCAACGGTCGCGAGGGGTTGATTCCATGTCACTTTCAAGGAATGTCGTCCCCAAAGGGACAATATACCATGATCACCACGATTGTTCACGTCGCATCCCCAGTCACGCTGATCGGTGGTGCCGATCTAGACGACAGTGACCTTAACATCTGCCTAAAGGTTGCACCATCCGTTGTCGCCGCCGATGGCGGGGCTGATCACGCCCTGCGCAAGGGATTGCAGCCGCTTGCGGTGATCGGCGACATGGATTCCGCCAGCCCTGCCGCGCGGCAGGCCTTTGCCGATGTGCTGCACCCGATCGACGAACAGGACACCACGGATTTCGAGAAATGCCTGACCCGGATCCAGGCCTCCCTGATCATGGCGGCGGGGTTTCTGGGCGGACGGCTGGATCACACGCTATCGGTGCTGGGCGTGCTGGCGCGGCTGCGGGCCTGTCATGTCGTCCTGATCGTGCGAGATGACGTCTGCGTCCTGTTGCCCGAAGGGAACAGCGTCTGGCATCTGAGGCCGGGCGACCGCGCGGCCCTGCTGCCGTTGGGTCCGGCGCGCGTGACGAGTGACGGGTTGCGCTGGGACCTAGCGGCGCGGCGGATGGCACCGGACGGGGTCGTCAGCAGTTCTAACGCGGTGGCGCGGCCTGTCGTGCGTCTGGACGTGACAGGCCCGGTGCTGCTGACCCTGCCACGGGCGGCATGGGCTGTCGTGACAGATGCCGTTCGCGCGCGATGACGTAAAGCCCGGCGGCTACGGTGATCGCAATTCCGAGTTGCGCCACACCGTCCGGCAGATCGCGGAACATGATCCAGCCGATCGCGACGCCGAACGGAATCTCGAGATACTGCATTGGGGCCAGGGTTGCCGCCGGGGCGAGCGTCAGGCTGGCCGTCATCGCAAGCTGGGCCCCGACCCCCAAGACGGCCATGACGGCAAGAAGCGTCCAGTCGGACCCGGTGACGGGCAGGGCTGTCAGGCCCGGACCCGGCCAGACCAGCAGTGCGGCCCCCACGACAAGGCTGCCCTGCCAGCCGCTGATCGCCTGCATCCGGATCGCGCCAAGCCGCCCCGACAGATGCCGGGTCACCAGCATGAACCCGCAAAAACTTACGGCGACCCCCAGCGGCAACAGCGCCGCCGCACCGACCGCGCTGAAGTTCGGCTGGATCACCAGCAGCGTGCCGACAAAGCCCACGGCACAGGCTCCGATGCGATGGGCACCGACCGCCTCTGACAGCAGAAACCAGCCCAGCAGCAGAGCGATGAAGGGCATGACGAAGGCGATGGCCAGCGCATCGGCCAGCGGCAGGACACGTAGGGCCGCAAACATCAGCCCCATGCCGGCGACATGCAGCAGGCTGCGCAACCAGACCCACGCGCGGGTGCCGGGCGGCGGACGCAGGGACGTGCCGTGGCGGACGCAGACCGGTGCAAGCAGGATCGCCTGCGTGGCGAACCGCGCCAGCATCAGCACCAGCAGGCCGATGCTGCCGCCCAGCAGCTTGGCCATGCCGTCGCCCAAGGGAGCCGCGAGGCAGAACAGCAGCATCAGCCCCATCCCGGCAAGCGGGCGATCCGGCTTCATGGGGTGGGGTCTTGCGGGGTCAGGCCGACCGCGATGGCGACGGTCGCGGGTTGCCGGGCCGTGTGTCTTTCGCGTGCGATGATGTAAAGGCCGGACCCCACGATCACGGCTATGCCGACCCATGTCAGAACGTCCGGGAAATCGGCGAAGATCAGATAACCGAGGGCGACGGCGCTGACGATCTCGAGGTAGTGGAGCGGTGCCAGTGTAGCGGCGGGGGCGGCGCGCAGGGCGTAGGTCATCATCAGATGCGCCACGGCCGATGCGGCGCCTACGCCCGCCAGCCAGACCCAGGCGAGGCCTTGCGGCATGATCGGCGACAGCGTCGGCCAGTCGCGTCCAGCGGCCAGCAGCATGACCGGCAGGCAGATCGCGGTGGCGACCGTGGCGGTGTGATACTGCATGGCGATCGGATGCATCCGCCGCGACAAGCTACGCGTGACCAGCATGTAAAGCGCGAAGAACAGTGCAGTGCCCAGTGGAAACAGCGCAAGCGGGCCGAAGGCGGCAAGGCTCGGTCGGATGATCAGCAGCGATCCCGCGAACCCCACGGCGCAGGCGGCGATCCGGCGCGGTCCGACGGGGTCGCGAAACAGCAGGTTGCCGAGGATCAGCAGCAGGAACGGCTCCACGAAGGCGATGGCGAGCGCGTCTGCGATGGGCATGACGGTGAGGGCGGCGACGAAGCAGTAGGTCGAGGCGATGAGGCAGAGCGCCCGGGCGATCAGCGCCCAACCCGACCCGCGCGGCAAGCGCAGTGACTGACCGAGCGCCAGACACACCGGAGCCATCAGGGCTGCCTGCACGACAAATCGGGCGGTCGTGATCTGGCCGACCGGCAGCGTCTGCGCCGCTAGCTTGGACGCCGCGTCGATCAGCGGGGCCGTGGCGCAGAAACCGAGCATCAGCACGATGCCGGGCAGGATGCGGTCGGTGTGGGTCATAGATCGGCCACGCACCTGCCGAACCCACGCCGAACATTCAGGACAAGGCCGCGTGTGCCGCGCGGGCCTTCAGCAATTCGGGACATTGACGGCCAGACCGCCAAGGGCGGTCTCCTTGTATTTCTCGCTCATGTCGGCACCGGTCTGGCGCATCGTCTCGATCGCCGCATCCAGCGGCACCAGATGCACGCCATCGCCCCGCAGGGCAAGGCTGGCCGCAGAGACCGCCTTGATGCACCCCAGGCCGTTTCGTTCGATGCAGGGCACCTGCACCAGACCCCGGACCGGATCGCAGGTCATGCCAAGGTGGTGCTCCAGCGCGATTTCCGCCGCGTTCTCGATCTGCGCGGGTGTGCCACCCAGCACGGCGCAAAGCCCGGCGGCGGCCATTGCGGCAGCGGACCCCACCTCGGCCTGACAGCCACATTCGGCACCGGATATGCTGGCGTTGAACTTGATCAGCCCACCGATGGCGGCGGCGGTCAACAGGAAGTCTGGGACCCGGCTTGCCGCAGCCCCCGGCACGTGATCGAGCCAGTAGCGGATCGTCGCAGGCACGACGCCGGCCGCCCCGTTCGTCGGCGCGGTGACGACCTGACCGCCGGCGGCGTTTTCCTCGTTCACCGCCATGGCGTAGGCGGACATCCAGTCGTTGATGGTATGCGGTGCGGGCTGATTCAGGCCGCGTTCGGCCAACAGGGCGTCGTGAATGCCCTTGGCCCGGCGCCGCACCTTCAACCCGCCCGGCAGGATTCCATCGGTTGCAAGGCCCCGGTCGATGCAGGTATTCATCACCGCCCAGATCCGCTGCAACCCGTCGTCAAGGTCGGTGACCGTGCGACGGCTCAACTCGTTCTCGCGCTTCAGCCGCGCGATGGTCTTGTTGGATGTCTCAGCCATCTGCACCATCTCGGCCGCCGTCTTGAACGGCCAGGGGACCGGCGGTCCGTGATCGGTGTCCTTGCCGGCGGCAAGTTCGGCGTCCGTCAACACGAAGCCGCCGCCAACGGAATAGTAAGTCACTTGGGTAATCGTATCACCCTGCGCGTCCAACCCCTTGAAGATCATGCCGTTCACGTGGCCAGGCAGGGCAGGACCGTAATCGAAGATCAGGTCGTCCTTGGGGTGGAACCGCAGCACGGGCAGCCCGTTGGGCGCGATGGTATGGGTGTCTTTGACCGCGGCCAGCGCGGCCTCTGCCGCGTCGGCGTCGTAGGTGTCGGACCTTATCCCGGCAAGGCCGAGGATGACTGCCCGATCCGTGGCATGGCCGACCCCGGTGAAGGCCAGGCTGCCGTGCAGCGAGGCGCGCACGCCCGCCACCGCGAAGGGCTGCGCGCGCAGGTGATCGAGGAACCGCGCGGCGGCGACCATCGGGCCGATGGTGTGCGACGACGACGGACCGACCCCCACCTTGAACATGTCGAAGACGGACAGAAACATCAGCAGGGGCGTCCTTCAGGCGGATCGGCAGGATGCGGGTAGGAAAAAGGCGTCGAACCCAGGCCTTCGGCAGCGGCGGCGCGGCGGACGGCAGGCATCGCCTCGAACACCTGCGCGAACAGATGCAGGCGGGGCCAATGAGACAGGTCGAACCATTCTGTCGGTCCGCCGTAAAGCGCCGGCCAACGCAGCATCGGCGCGAGGTAGCACATCTGAAGAACGTGGTCCGGGGACCATTCCGCCTCGAGCAGGTCGAGGTGTTCGGCGATGCGGTACCGCGCGGCGTGTCGCAGGCTGGAGGGTGCGGCCGGCAGGAACCGTTCAGGATGGAACAGGGTGCGCAGCGTCGGATGCAGCGTGTTTGCCATCCAGAACAGCCAGCTGAGCGCTTGGCCCCGGTCAGGCGCATCGGCCGCCGGAAACAGCTTGCCCGGCCGCTGATCCGCCAGCCAGAGGAGGATCGCACCCGTCTCGAACACCGGACCATGCGGTGTTTCGAGCGTGGGGATCAGGCCGGCGGGATTGAGGGCGAGATATTCGGGATCCCGCTGGCCCGCATTGGCGCGGTCCACCAGCGTCGTTGCATAGGGCATCGCTGTGAACTCGAGCGCCAGCCGGACGCAGAGCGAGGCGTTGTCAGGGGCGTAATGCAGGCGGAGGGATTCCATGCGCAGACACTAACCGCCCACGGCGGTGGCGTCAGTCCGAAAGCGACACACTAGATGCGCGCTTGGCCATCCGCGTGACGGCCCTTGTTGCGCAACGCGGCATCCTCGACCCCGATACGATGATAAAGCATCGCCGCGTTCAGGACCGTAAAGACGACGGCGACCCAGATGAGACCCAGCACCAGGGGGGCCACGATGATCTCGGCCACGACAAGCGCATAGTTCGGATGCCGGATGAACCGGAAGGGGCCGCGCGTCACGATCGGTGCGTCGAGGACGATGATGCGCGTGGTCCACCGCGCCCCCAGCGTGCCGAGGATCCAGGCCCGGAACACCTGCAACACGGCATAGACCGCCAGCCAGCCCATGTGCAGCGTCTGATGAAAGCCGAACACGAGAAGCGCTAGCAGCCATGCGGTGTGCATCGCGACCATGACCGGATAGTGGCCCGCGCCGACCTCGCGCGCGCCGCGCGACATCAGGCGGGCCGTGTTGCGATGGGCAATGACCAGCTCGCCCAGCCGCTGCAGGACGATGAAGGCCAGAAACAGGACGGTGCCGGTCGTCACGCGGCGACCGTCATGGGCAGCAGCGCGGCCGTGAATCCCGGCCCGAGCGCGCAGAGTGCCAGTCGGCCGGTCTGACCGCCTTGCAGCACATGCTTGAGGACGAAGAGCGCTGTCGGCGCGGACATGTTGCCGAAATCGCGCAGGGTGGCCCGTTCGGCGTCGAGCGTCCCGGGCGTCAGGTCCATCGTCGCCTCGATCGCCTCGACGACCTTTGTGCCGCCGGGGTGACAGACGAAGCGGTCGACCTGGTGCACGTCCAACCCGGCCTCATGCAGCATGGACAGGACGGCGGGCCGGAATTCTGCGGTGACGAAACCGGGGATGGACCGGTCGAAGATCACGCCGAGGCCGGTGTCGTCCACGTCCCATCCCATGATCGGCAAGGTGTCGGGAAACAGATGCTCGTGCCCCTCGTGCAGTGCAACCTCGCCTGCGCTGCCGGTGCCGGCACCGATTACCGCGGCGGCGGCACCGTCGCCGAACAGGACTGTCGCGATGACATCGGACTTTTGCAGGCGATCGGACCGAAACGAGAGCGAACAGGTCTCGACCGCGACCATCAGAACGGTGCTGCCGGGATCGGCGGCGGCAAGGCGGCGTGCGATCGACAGGCCAGACACGCCACCCGCACAGCCCAGCCCAAAGACCGGCACCCGGTGCACGTCGCGGCGAAAGCCCATCGCCTTGGAAGCCTGCGCCTCGAGCGTCGGGGTGGCGATGCCGGTGGACGAGACGGTCACGACGGTGTCGACCTGATCGGCGGTCAAGCCGCTGGCCTGCAAGGCATCGCTGGCAGCCGCGACAAACAAGGCAACAGCACCGGTCATGTAGGCGGCTCCGCGGTCGGACCAGCCGTGATCCTGTGCATACCAGTCCATCGGCATCACGCTGTAGCGCGTGTCGACGCCGGCATTCTCGAACGCCGGGACCAATTTTTCGAAGAATGGATATGTCGGGGCCAACAGGGCGCGGGCCCGGTCCAGCACGTCGGATTGGGTCATCACATGGGGTGGAACGGCGGTGCCGATGCCCTTGAGGACGGTGACTTGACGCGCACCCGCCCGCGCACTGTCCTCGGTGGAAACCTGCTGCAACATTGAAAAAACCTTTCGGCCGTCGTTCAATGAACGAAAACCGCAGTCGAAGGGTTCCGTGCCACCGGTCCCCTGCTTTGGCCGCACGAACCGTTTCCCCCTGTCGCGGTGCGCGTCCTGCGTTATAACGCGCCCGTCAAGCCAAGGAGCCAGCCCATGCCCGCAGATCTGTCCCCCATCGACAAGGCGAAATTCGTCGCAGCAAAACGTGCCTGCGACTTTGTCCAATCCGGCATGAAGCTGGGGTTGGGCACCGGATCGACCGCCGCCTGGCTGGTGCGTTGCCTGGGCGAGCTTGTCCGCGACGAAGGCCTTAAAATTCAGGGCGTGCCGACCTCCAGTCGCACGGCGCAACTGGCCCGCGACGTGGGAATCCAGGTGATCTCTCTGGACGAGGCGAAGTGGCTGGACCTGACCATCGACGGTGCGGACGAATACGACCACGCGCTGAACCTGATCAAGGGCGGCGGCGGCGCGCTGTTGCAGGAAAAGATCGTGGCGACTGCCTCGGATCAGATGATCGTGATCGCCGACATTTCCAAGAAGGTCGAGACGCTCGGGGCCTTCCCGCTGCCGATCGAGGTGATCCCTTTCGGCTGGCAGACATCCAAGGCGCTGGTCGAGGAGGCGCTGATCGGCATGGACGTGCTGGGGACCACGTCGTCGCTGCGGATGAACGGGCACACGCCCTTCATCACGGACGAAGGCAATCACATCCTCGATCTGCACCTCAACCGGATCGGCAATGCGCGCCAGCTCAGCCTCGTGCTGAACCAGATACCGGGCGTCGTCGAAAACGGGCTGTTCATCGACATCTGCGACATCGTCATCACCGGCTATGGCGACGGGCGGGTCGAGGTGCAGGACATCAACAAGGGCCAGACGGACGAGACGCGCTACGACTTCCTCGACGACGACAACCTCTTTGCCGATCCGGACCACTAGCGTTTGCACGTCGCGATGACACGCGCGGATGAGTGGACCGGGGGCGACGATCCGGCAACTGATGGGCCAAAGCGCCCCGGACACGTTTGCGCAAGGGGCGTTGGCCTTTCCCGGTCGATGCGTCTAGGTTGACGGCGGCATTTGCAAGAACGGAGCCCTTCATGTCCTTCGACTACGACCTTTTCGTCATCGGTGGCGGCTCTGGCGGGGTGCGCGCCGCACGCATGGCGGCCGAGACGGGCGCAAAGGTCGGCCTTGCCGAGGAATCCCGCATGGGTGGCACCTGCGTGATCCGCGGCTGCGTCCCGAAAAAGCTGATGGTCTATGCGTCGGGCTACGCCGAAAAGGTGGTGGAGGCTCAGGGCTACGGCTGGGATGCGACGGTCGGCGACTTTGACTGGACCCGGTTCCGGTCGAAGCTGCACAAGGAACTCGACAGGCTGGAACAGGTCTATCGCAACCTGCTGAACGGATCAAAGGTCGATATCCACGACTGCCGTGCGGTGCTGAAGGACGCCCACACCGTCGCGGTGGCCGACGGTACAACCGTCACGGCAAAGCATATCCTGATCGCGACCGGCGGCCATCCGACGCGCCCCGAGATGGAGAACTGCGATCTGGGCATCGTGTCCAACGACATGTTTCTGTTGGAAAAATTGCCGAAAACGCTGTTGATCATCGGCGGTGGCTACATCGCCTGCGAATTCGCCTGCATCATGGCGGGGCTGGGCGTGAAGGTGACGATGTATCACCGCGGCGCACAGATCCTGAAAGGCTTCGACGACGAGGCGCGAGGCCTGCTGGCGGAATCCATGCGTCATCGCGGTATCGACCTGCACACCGGCACGACGGTGATCGAACTTTGCCCGGCCGATCAGGCACCGCGCGGACCGACCCCCGCCGGATCGGACGCCGCCGCCGGTGCCACGGCTACGATGGGCGCGCCCGCGGGAGAATCCAGCGCGCTGGCCGGCAATCCGAAAAGCTTTACCGATGGCCACGCGGCAGGGCCGATCTGGACCCGGGCGACGAACGGGGACGAGACGGTCTTCGATCACGTCCTGTTCGCGACGGGCCGTGCGCCGAACACGGACGGCCTCGGACTGGCAGACGCCGGCGTGACCATCGGCCGTCACGGCGAAATCGTCGTGGATGAATACAGCCAGACGAACGTGCCTTCGATCTATGCCATCGGCGACGTGACCGACCGGGTGCAACTGACCCCCGTGGCGATCCGCGAGGGCATGGCCTTCGTCGAGACCGTCTTCAAGGGCAACCCGTCGCCGGTGGATCACGACCTCATCGCCTCTGCCGTCTTCACCCAGCCCGAACTCGGCACCGTGGGCGAGACGGAGGACGATGCCATCGCCCGCGGCGAAGAGGTGGAGATCTATTCCACCGCCTTCCGCCCGATGCAGACCGCATTCCTTGATACGCCGCAGCGGGTGCTGATGAAGTTGATCGTCAGCGTTGAATCCCGCAAGGTGCTGGGGTGTCACATCGTCGCGGACCACGCGGCCGAAATGATCCAGATGGCGGCCATCGCGATCAAGATGGGTGCAACGAAAGAGGATTTCGATCGCACCTGTGCCGTGCATCCGACGATGGCCGAAGAGCTTGTCACCATGCGCAAGCCGGTACGCACAACTTGAATTTCCGGGCCGGTGGCCCGATTTGAACAAAGACGGACCCGAACAGGGTCGTAGCATCAAGGAAGACTGACACACGATGGCAGGCAATGGCGGGGGCCCCTGGGGGGGCGGCGGCGACGACAATCGGGGCAACGGCGGCGGCAACGGTGGGACTCCTCCGCCGCGACCACCGCGCAGGCCGGGTGAAGGACCGCAGATTCCCGAAATCGACGAACTGATGAACCGGGGCCGTGAACAATTGCGCGTGCTGATGGGCGGTCGGGGCGGCAAGGGACCGAACGGCACCGGCGGCGGCGGCGGCCCGATGCTGACACGCGGGACCATCGGCCTTGGCGTGCTGGCAGCGGTCGTGCTGTGGGGCGTGGCATCGTTTTATACCGTCAAGCCCGACGAGCAATCGGTCGAGCTGTTGTTCGGACGCTACCAGTCCACCAACGGGCCCGGCCTGAATTTTGCACCTTGGCCATTCGTGACGCGTGAGGTCATTCAGGTCACGACGGAACGGTCCTTCGATGTCGGTGAAGGCCGCACGGGAGAAGAGGCCGGACTGATGCTGACGGGCGACGAGAATATCGTCGACATCGACTTTCAGGTGGTCTGGAATGTGAAGGATGCAGAGGATTTCCTCTTTACCCTCGCCGATCCAGCCGTGACCGTGCAGGCCGTGGCTGAATCCGCCATGCGAGAGATCATCGCACAGACCGACCTTGCACCGATCCTGAACCGGGACCGTGGCAGCATCGAAAGCAGGCTCTGGACCGATATCCAGACGACGCTCGACAGCTATGCAGCCGGCATCAACATCGTGCGGGTCAACTTCGACCGCGCCGATCCACCAGAGCCGGTCATCGCGTCGTTCCGTCAGGTGCAGGACGCCGAGCAGGAACGCGACCGTCTGCGCAATGTGGCCGACGCCTACGCCAACCGGGTCGAGGCGGAAGCCCGCGGCCAGGCCGACCAGTTGATCCAGCAGGCCGAAGGCTACCGCGCCCGCGTCGTCAACGAGGCCGCCGGTGAGGCGAGCCGTTTTGCCGCCGTGCTGTCCGAATATGAGAAGGCCCCCGAAGTGACCCGCAAGCGTATCTACCTCGAAACGATGGAAGACGTGCTGGGGGGGATCGACACGATCGTCCTCGACGGCGAGTCCGGGCAGGGTGTCGTGCCTTACCTGCCGCTGAACGAGCTTGGCAGCAACGCGGGCCGCGCCGCCGGTCAATCTGCCGCACCTGCCGCAGCGACGACCAATGTGACCACACCCGGAGGGACGAACTGATGCGTAAATCCGTTTTGCTATTGCCGGTTCTGCTGGTCTTCATCGTGGTCGGCGTCTCGTCCGTCTATTTTGTGGACGAACGGCAGAAAGCGCTTGTCCTGCAATTCGGCCAGATCGTGAAGGTGCAGGAAGCTCCGGGACTGGGGTTCAAGATTCCCTTTATCCAGAATGTTGCGCGCTATGACGACCGCATCCTGTCGCGCGACCTTGAACCGCTTGAGGTCACGCCGTCGGATGACCGTCGTCTGATCGTCGACGCCTTTGCGCGCTACCGAATTTCCGACGTGGAACAGTTCCGCCGGGCCGTCGGTGCCGGAGGAGAGGAGCTTGCCGCACAGCGTCTGGACGGCATCCTGCGCACCGTGACGCGGAACGTGCTGGGCACCGTGTCCAGCAACGACATTCTGTCGGTCGACCGCGCCGCATTGATGCTGCGCATCCGTAACGACGCGATCCGGCAGGCCGCAAGCCTTGGCCTGGAGGTCATCGACGTCAGGCTGAAGCGCACCGACCTGCCGTCGGAAAACCTGAATGCCACCTACGAACGGATGATGGCCGAACGTGAACGCGAAGCGGCCGACGAGGTGGCGCGCGGGAACGAGGCGGCACAGCGCACCCGCGCCGCTGCCGACCGGACCGTGGTCGAACTGACCTCGGAAGCAGCGAGGACCGCCGAGATCACCCGAGGCGAGGCCGATGCGGAACGCAACGCGATCTTTGCCGAAGCCTTCGGGGCGGACCCGGAATTCTTCGAATTCTACCGCTCGATGGCGGCCTATGAGCGCTTTGCGGAGCAGGGTCGATCCTCGATGGTGCTGTCCCCGGATTCAGAGTTCTTCAATTACCTGCAATCCGACCAGGGCCGCGTGGCAAACCTGACGATCACAGGCCAGGACGACGCGGCGGCCGCGCAAGACACCGCGGAGCCAGAGCCGGAGGCAAGCTTGCTGCCGACGACGCCGGCGGATGCCTCGAACTGACGCCGATGATCGCCTATGCACTGACGGGCCTCGGCCTTGTCCTGCTGATCGAGGGGCTGGTGTACGCACTGGCCCCTTCGCTTGTCGAAGACATGCTTGCCGCCTTGCGGTCGCTGTCGATCAGTGACAGGCGCATTGTGGGACTGGCCGTGCTGGCGGCCGGTGCGGCGCTGCTCTGGCTGGCCGCCCTGATCGGGACATGATGTCACGATCCGGTCACTGTCGACATTCAGGCTTTGCGCGACGCCCATTGCGGCCTAGGTTCTAGTCCGAACACGCCGATGCGCGCCACATACCAAGGAGTCCCTCCCGTGAGGTCACAGGCCAAAGCCGTCATTCAAGCCGATCCCCGCCATTTGCTGACGGGACTTGCACTGACCACCGCGCTGGTCCTGTCGCAGACATTGCCCGGCGCGGCTCAGGTCGACCCGGAGACGACCACGGCAGAGACGACTCAGGCGTTGCCCGGTTCCGTCGCGGATCGTCCGCTGACCTTTGCCGACCTTGCCGAGCAGGTCAGCCCGTCGGTCGTGAACATCACCACCTCCACCACCGTTGCGGAACGCACCGGGCCGCAGGGTATCGTGCCCGAAGGGTCCCCGTTCGAGGATTTCTTCAACGATCTGGAAAACGGGCCCGGCGGTCAGCCGCGCCGGTCGTCGGCGCTGGGGTCGGGCTTCGTGATTTCCGCCGACGGGTTCATCGTGACCAACAACCACGTCATCGAAGGCGCTGACGAAATTGAGGTCGAGTTCTTTCCGGGTGACGGTCAACCGCCGCAGCAACTGCCCGCCACGCTGGTCGGCACCGATCCCAACGTCGACATCGCCGTGCTGAAGGTCGAATACCCGACGCCGTTGAAGTTCGTCGAATTCGGCGACAGCAACGGCATGGGGTTGCGGGTGGGCGACTGGGTCATGGCGATGGGCAACCCGCTGGGGCAGGGCTTCTCGGTCAGCGCCGGCATCGTGTCAGCCCGCAACCGCGCCTTGTCGGGCACCTACGACGACTACATCCAGACCGACGCCGCGATCAACCGCGGCAACTCTGGCGGGCCGCTGTTCAATATGGAAGGCAAGGTGATCGGGGTGAACACCGCGATCCTGTCGCCCAACGGCGGGTCCATCGGCATCGGGTTTGCCATGTCGTCCGCCGTGGTCATCAACGTCGTCGATCAACTGCGCGAATTCGGGGAAACCCGCCGCGGATGGCTGGGCGTGCGAATCCAGGACGTGACGCCGGACATGGTCAGTGCCATTGACGGGCTGGACGGCGCGCGCGGTGCCTTGATTACCGATGTGCCCCCCGGCCCGGCCGAGGAAGCGGGTCTATTGGCCGGCGACGTGATCCTGTCCTATGACGGTGCCGACGTCGCGGACACGCGCGAATTGGTCCGCCGCGTCGGCAATTCCGAGGTCGGCGCCACCATTCCCCTGCAGGTGCTGCGCAACGGTGAGGAAGTCGCCGTCGACGTGACCCTTGGCCGGCGTGAGACGGATGAGGCGACAGCCTTCCCGGCCTCTGACACCGGGCCGGAAACGCCTGATCCCACCGGTGATATGCTGGGCCTGACCCTGTCGCCGGTGACACCGGAACTGACGGAAGAATACAGCCTTGACGACCGCGAAGGGCTGGTCGTCACCGCGGTGGACCCGGACTCCGACGCGGCGTCCAAGGGGCTGGCACCCGGCGATCTGATCACCGACGCCGGCCAGCAGGCAGTCGCGACTCTGGACGATCTGAAGGCGCGCATCGACAACGCGGTCGAGGCCGGCCAGACCTCGCTGCTGCTACTGGTGCGGCGCGACGGCAACCCGCGCTTCCTTGCGCTGTCGCTGGAAGACTTGGCCGCCGACCAATAAATCGGTCGTTAGAAATCATGAACGCCGTCCCCTTCGCAGGGGGCGGCGTTCTTGCCTGCGCCTAGCCGCGCGTGACCGCCAGGATGCCAAGCGCGCGGGCGGTCCGGACCGCCAGCAGCGGACTGTCTATCGAGTCGGCACGCTGGAACTGCTGTACCGCAAGGCGCGTCGCATCGTCGAATTGTCCGGTGATCGGTCCATCATAGGCGCGCCGGATCAGCAGGGACCGTTGCAACGTGGCGACGAAAGCCTCGGTGTAGACTGGCGGGCAGACGGTCTCGAACCGCTGGCCTTCGCCTGTGACCACGGTTCGCGGGCGGGTGACGGTGCGAAAGACGGCGGGGTTGACGACCGCACCGTCGGGTCCGCGCAGCTCTGGCACGACCTCGATCGTCTCTTCGACGATATTGGTCTGCGTCGGTGCGGCGGTCCGGGCAAAGCAGCGACCGGCGGCGTCCGTCTCGATCGCGCCGACGGACAGGATGATCGCGGCGGGGGGGCTGGCAGGCGGGATGGCCTGCGGCGCGCAGGCCGCCAGTGCGACGGCAAAGGGGACAAAGCGGGACATCAGGGCTCCTGTTCCGACCATCTTAATGGGTCGCAGGCCAGCGTCAAACCGCAAAGTTCCGGTGCCAGCAGGGCGGCGCAATTGTGACTGGCAGGGTGATCCCCATTCCCTTAGACATGCGCCAACCAAGGATGCGCGCGAAAGGACAGAAGGCATGGCCAAGATCACCTATGTGGAACACGGCGGCAAGGAACACGTCGTCGATGTCGCCAATGGCATGACCGTGATGGAGGGCGCGCGCGACAACGGCATCCCGGGGATCGAGGCGGACTGCGGCGGGGCCTGCGCCTGTTCGACCTGCCACGTCTACGTCGATGCGACCTGGGTGAACAAGCTGCCCGCCAAGGACGCGATGGAGGAAGACATGCTCGACTTCGCCTTCAAGCCCGATCCGGAACGGTCGCGCCTGACCTGCCAGTTGAAGGTCAGCGACGCGTTGGATGGCCTGCGCGTGCAGATGCCGGAAAAGCAGATCTGATGCGCGCATGGGTCGTGGCCGGTCTTCTGACCGGTCTGGCGACCCATGCGGCAGCCTGCGCCAACCCGCCACCGGCATTGGTGGGTGCAATCGCGGTCTCAGCCGGTCCGACCGTCAGCCGGGCCTGGTATGCCAGACCGACGACGATCTACGACCATGCCATTCTGGGCCGGACTACCACGGCAGAGATTCTGCGCCTCGAGACGACTCCGATGGATGCGGACCGCTGCCTGACGTGGACCATCGCTGCCGGCGAAGGTCACGTTTTCGAGGATACGGTTCCGCACATCGCCGATCTGGATGACGACGGCATCGGCGAGGTGATCGCCGTCCGTACCAGTCTGACGCAGGGCGCGCAGCTTGCGATCTACGGCCTGCGCGGCGCGGCGTGGACCCTTTTGGCGACGACTCCCTACATCGGAGAGCCGCGCCGCTGGCTTGCGACCATCGGCGTGGGCGATCTCGACGGCGACGGCAGGGTCGAGATCGCCTACATCGATCGCCCGCATCTGGTGCGACAACTGCGAGTCTGGCGGTTCGATGGCACGGAACTGACCGAAGCCTACCGTGTCGACGGGCTGACCAACCACCGGATCGGCGACCCGGCGATCAGTGGCGGCCTGCGCACCTGCGGCGGCGTGCCCGAGGCGGTGACGGCCACCGCTGACTGGTCCCGCATCGTCGCGACCCGAATCGTCGACGGCACGGCGCAGATGCGCGATCTGGGGCCGAATACCGGTCCTGCCGCCTTTGCCGCCGCCTTGACCTGTCCCTAGATCAGCAAGGTCAGTGTCAACAGGATCACGACCTCCGCGATCTGCTGGCTGGCCCCAAGAATGTCGCCGGTCTGCCCGCCGATCCGCGTCTTGACGATCAGTCCCCAGATCCCTGTGACGAGCGCGACTGCAAGTACCAACGGCAATGTTGACCAGCCGAGCGTGATGACCCCAATCACGAATGCGATGCTGCCCGCCAAGGTCAGTGTCGTGGCCGCTGGCCGCCCGACCGCCCGGCTTAACCCATTGTCACGCGCATGCGGCAGGGCCCATGCCAGCGCGACCATCGGTAGCCGCGACAGCGCACCCGCCGTTAGCGCCACCGGCCACAGCGTCACGGCCAGCAGCGCCGTCCACAGTGTCCAGCGCAGCAGGATCGTCAGCAGCAGCGCCAGCACGCCATAGGTGCCGATCTGGCTGTCCTTCATGATCGCAAGCCGCCGCGCGCGGTCCCACCCGCCCCACAGACCATCGAGGCTGTCAGCCAGACCGTCCTCGTGCATGGCCCCGGTTACGGTGATTTGAACCGCGACCAACACCAGCGCCGCGACCGAGGCGGACAGGCCGGTCCACAGGGCAAGTCCTGCCGCCGCCGCCGCTAGCGCGTTCACGACGACACCGGCAATCGGCCAAGCCCAGGCTGCCCGCGCGCCGCGCGCGATGGCACGGCCCGTGTCGACCCGGACCGGCAGGCGCGTCAGCAGGCCAAGTGCCGCGGCAATGTCGGATGGCACCGCAAGGGCGTCGTCTTTGGCCACGAAGGCGTCCTTTGCAGGCTTTTCATTCCGTTGCCCATGGTTAGACAGGTCGCACGCGAACCGCAACGAGGACCCCCATGACCGCCCCATTCGACAGCCTGACCACCTTTCGCGAAACGATATCGTCGGCAACCGCCGCCGATCAGGTGGCGATCGACGGGGCGGCTGCCCGGAACGGGCAGTTGACGAAGCCGCCGGGTGCCCTTGGCCGGTTGGAGGATCTCGCGCAGTGGGTCGCGGGCTGGCAGGGCACCGACCGGCCCCGCATTCTAGCCCCCCAGATCGTGATCTTCGCGGGCAACCACGGTGTGTGTTCGCAGGGCGTCTCTGCCTTTCCCCCAGAGGTCACGGCGCAGATGGTCGGCAACTTTCAGGCTGGCGGCGCGGCGATCAACCAATTGGCACGGACCTTCGGTGCAAAGTTGGATGTGGTGCCGCTGGATCTAGACACCCCGACGCGGGATTTCACCACGGGCCCCGCGATGACGGAAGCCGAGGTCGTCGCAGCCCTGATCGCCGGATGGGAGGCGGTCGATGCTGACACCGACCTGCTGGTCGTGGGCGAGATGGGGATCGGCAATACGACCGCCGCCGCCGCCTTGGCCCACGCGCTGTACGGTGGCGCTGCCGCCGACTGGACCGGACGCGGCACCGGTGTCGATAACGCGGGGCTGGCGCGCAAGATCGACGCCGTGGCGCGCGGATTTGCCGCCAATCCCGATGCGACCGGCGACCCGCTCGAAGCGCTGCGCTGCCTTGGCGGGCGAGAGATCGCGGCGATGGCCGGTGCCATGGCGCGGGCGCGTGTAGACCACACACCCGTGATCCTCGACGGGTTCATCTGCTGTGCTGCCGCAGCCGTTCTGGCACGCGCCGTGCCCGGGGCGCTGGACCATGCCGTCGCCGGCCATCTGAGCGTGGAGGGCGCGCATGGGGCATTGCTGGACCGGTTGGGCAAGACACCGCTGCTGATGCTGAACATGCGACTCGGCGAAGGCTCTGGTGCCGCGACGGCCATCGCCATCGTGCAGGCCGCCGTCGCCTGTCATTCCGGCATGTCCACCTTTGCCGATGCGGGCGTCAGCGCGGGCTAGCGATTGTTGTTGGACGTGTCGCCGGGGCGGCGGGGCAGAAGGCGCGCGTTCTCCTCGTCCTCGCGGTTCTGAACGCGGGCGGCGAGGGCGATTTCGAGGTCGTTGTCCAGTTGCCGAGCCCGCGCGACATAGGCCGGGTTGTCGGCCACGGCGACGCCGGGTTTCCACAGTTCGGCCAGCTCGCGGACCATGTCCCGGTCAGAATGATAGAACATCGTCTCTGTCTCTGCCGCTTCGAAATCCGTCAGGCCCAGGTTTTCAAGGGCATAGCGTCCGGCCCGGAGCGAGCTGTCGAACATCTCGCGCACGATGTCGTTGGCCCCGGCGGCGTAAAGCTCGTAGACATGCACCCGGTCGCGGGCGCGGGCGATGATGTGGATGTCGGGGCGCACCTTGCGCACATAGGCCACGAGTTTCGTCGCCGTGTCCTTGTCGTCCACGGCCACCAGCATCACGCGCGCATCCTGAATGCCGGCGGCGGCCAGCAGGTCGGGCCGCGTGGGGTCGCCGAAAAAGCCGCGATACCCGAATTTGCGCATCATTTGCACAGCAGGCAGGTCGTTGTCGATCACGACGGTGGAAAAGCCCGCCGACTGGATCAGCCGGTTCGCCATCTGCCCGAAACGGCCGATCCCCGCGATGATGACCGTGCCCTGTTCATCGACCTCGTCATGTTCGTGATCCTCCTGGTCGTCCATACGCTGGGTCAGCCAGTCGAAGCCGATGAACAGCAGGGGCGTGACCAGCATCGACAGGGCAATGACCAGCAACAGCATCTCGGAGAGGCCTGGCAGAAGGACGCCTTGCTGCGAAGAGAAGGAGATCAGGACGAACCCGAATTCGCCTGCCTGTGCCAGGCCCAGGGTGAACAGCCAGCGATCCTTGCCCTTCATCCTGAACAGGAACGACAGGGCATAAAGCACCGCGCCCTTGATGACGATCAGGCCGATGACATAGGACGCCACGCGCACCGGTTGCGATGCCAGCAGGGTAAAGTTGATGCCGGCGCCCACCGTAATGAAGAACAGGCCGAGCAGCAGCCCCTTGAAGGGTTCGAGGTCGCTTTCCAGCTCGTGCCGGAATTCGGAGTTGGCGAGGACGACCCCCGCAAGGAACGTGCCAAGCGCCGGCGACAGGCCGACCATGCCCATCAGCACGGCGATGGCCACGACCATCAGCAGGGCAAGGGCGGTATACATCTCTCGCAACTTGGCCTGATGGATGTAGCGAAAGACCGGCCGTGTCAGGTAGATGCCCGCCAGCACGACGGCCGCGACCGCCCCGATGGTGACCAGCGTGACACCCCAGCCCGGCAACCCATCGACCAGCGACAGGGCGGCGTGGCTGTCTTCGGCCCCGGTCCGCTGCAACGATCCGTCCGGCGCGATGGTCAGGCGGTTGCCCGAGACGGCCAGCAAGGGAAGCAGGGCCAGCATCGGGATGACCGCGATGTCCTGCGTCAGCAGGACGGAAAAGATGGATCGCCCGCCGCCGGTCTGCATCAGCCCCTTTTCGGACAGGGTCTGCAGCACGATGGCGGTCGACGACAGCGCCATGATCAGGCCGATGGCCAGCGAAGTCGGCAGGTCGTAGTTCAACGCGACACCCGCGGCGGTGACGATCGCGGTCGTGAGCACGATCTGAAGCCCGCCCAACCCGATCAGCCGGTCGCGCATGTCCCACAGGGCGCGCGGTTCCAGCTCCAGTCCGATAAGGAACAGCATGACGACGACACCGAATTCGGCGAAATGCTGGATGTCCTTTGCCTCTGTTCCGACCAGACCTGTCAGGGGGCCGATGACGATCCCGGCAGCCAGATAGCCCAGAACAGATCCCAGCCCCAGACGTGCTGCGAACGGCACGGCGATGACCGCCGCACCAAGGTAGATCGTCGCCTGAAGCAGAAAGGTTTCCATGCCCGCTCTATTGCAAGGGGGCGCGGGTTAGGCAATGGCGCGGCGATCACGCTTCATGTCGGAACGGACACGGAGCGGCAGCGGTTTCAGCCCGGCAGGGTCAAGGCATAGACCCGGCCACGTTTCACGAAATTCAGGGCAGAATCCCCGATGGCCGTGACCTGACCGCCATCGAGGGTGCTGCCGACCTCGACCTTGACATAGCGGCCATTGCCAAGGCGGATCAGCGCGCGGCGGGCGTTGGGTTTGCCGTAAACGCCGACAAGGTTCATCTGCCGCAGGTTCATGGCATTGTCCATCGTGGCGGCCCGGGCCACGCCGCCGGGGATGTTGCCGCTGGGGGCGACGATGGTCGGCGGTGCGGGTGTGGCGGCGACGGCCGCAGTGCGCGTCGCGGCGGCGGCAGGCGGCGGCGTTGCAGCCTGCTGGGCGCGGGCCACGACCTGACTGAAATTGCGTGGACGCGGGGCCGGGCGCGGGGCGACGCTGACCGCAAGGGCCGTCCGGTTGCTGAACGACGACGCGGGGGCCGCCGCCGCGATGGCTGCCGCCACGGCGTTGATGTCGGCGATGACGGGTTCCGGCTCCGCCTCCGTCGCGGCTTCGGCATCCGCCGTGGCGGGTGCAAGGTCGGCGGGGCGCAGCACCGGCCGCGCGCCCGTATAGGCCGCGATCACGGTCTGGGCGGCGGTGGGCATGTCGGGGGCTGCGACGAGCCCGTCCGGGCGCACCTGCGGGCGCACGCCGGTGTAGTCCGCAGTGGTGACAGCGACGTCGGGGGTGGCCAGCGCCGCTGCTTCTGACGGTCGCAGGACGGGGCGCAGCGGTGGCGGGCCGGCGGCAAAGGCTTGCGCGGCATCGGAGGCTGGCGTTTCCACGGCAGGCACCGCCGGATCAGAATTTGCCGCTTCCGTCGCAGCTTCGGCCTCTGGAGATGCGTCCGTGACGGGGTCCGGCGCAGGGACGAGATCGGCAGGGCGCAGGACGGGGCTGACGGGCGCCGCCGGCACGCGCGGGGTGCCGGGGCGCAGGACGGGGCGTACATCGGGTGCCCCGGCGACGACGATCGCACCCTGCGGTGTCGTGATGCCTTCGGGCGTCGCAAGGATGTTGCCGCGCGTGTCGCGTGCGAACACCACATCCGGGCCGGGCGGCGTCGCCTGCGCAGCGATTACCGCATCAGGGGCCACCGTGTCGAGCGGCGGCATGTCCGGTTGCGCAACCTCGGCGGGTGCCGCGACGGTGATGATCGTTCCGACACCCTCGAGTGGGGTGCTGTCGGGCGTCGTGGCGATCCGGGGCGCACGTTGATAGACGCCGGTCGCCGCATAGACGCGGTCCGCCTCGTCCGGCGACAGGACGCGACCGACGGTCGCGCGCACGATGGGCAGCGGGGGGGGCGCCTCGGTGGATTCTTGCGGCGCAAGGGCGGACGGCGCGGTCGCTTCGGTTGCGACCGGTGCCGCGACAGCCTCTGCGACAGGCTCCGGCTCTGCCACGGGTACGGCGACGGCAGTGGTGGTGTCGGTCGGGGCGGGGCTTGTAACCGCAACGGTCGGTTCATCGCCCCGGAACCATGCGGCAATGCCGTCCGTCGTCAGGGTCGAGGCCCAGAGCCCGACCAGAAGCAGGGCTATCAGCAGAACCGCGGTCAGGATCAGGCCAAGATAGCGCGGCGTGCCGCGACGTGCGGAGGTCGCAAGTGCGGCATCAGTCGGAGCCGTCTTTCTGCGGTCCGCTGTCCGCAAAAGGGAGTCTTGGGGTGAGGATGTCTGGGAAGGCGGAGTGCGGGGCGTGGCCGAGATCATCGGTGCCGCCGCAGCCGTCAGTGCGGACACCGGTGCATCGGTCGCGCTGTCTGCCCGTGTGGCGGCCGGCGATGCGGCGCGCCCCTTGCCGAGGATCGGGGCGGGCGGTTCCTTGCGGCGGGTGAACAATGGTTCTTCTGCCGGTGGGGCAAGCGGCGTCACGACGGCACCCTGCGCGCCGGTCGTCGATAGGGCCGCTGTGCGCGCTGGCACAGGCGGTGTGGATCGCGCATTGGTCGACTGCGGCGCAGTCCCGCCCGGCATGGCGCCGGAGCCCAGCGACGTGGCACGGTTCGAGCGGCTGAGCACCGCTTCAATGGTCGGCGCTGCGACCTTGCTGCGCGATGCGAAGACGGGCGTGGATCTGTCCAATGCCGTGACCGCATCCGGCACAATGTCCGGTTTGGCGGGCGCAGGTGCTTCGGTCCCGGTCACGGGGTCCGCAGCCACGCCGGTCTTGATCACCGGACGGTTGTCGCGGTCCACTTTTGCTCCCCCGGCGGCCTTGGTCGCGCCAAAGAAGATTTCCTGCGTGATCGTGCCCTTGTCGGGCACGGCGACGAAAGCCACCGGGTTGAAGTCATGCTCGACCGCAAAGGCTTCCGCTTCGTCAAGCGTCTCGCGGGCGACGGCGGCGATATGGGTGCGACCATCGACGTGCAGCGTATCGATGACGAGGTCATCCAGCGCGTAGGGCGTGGCCCCGTCCAGCGCCTGTCGCACCGCCGCATCGTCGGCCTCTGCCGTGTCGAGCGTCATGAAGCGGATCTGATCGCCGGGGATGACGAGCTTCGTGTGCAGGCCGTTCGGGTCGTGCTTGAGGCCCTTGGTCCGCAGGTCGGCAAGGGCGGCGTGCAGGTCGGGCGCGTCAAGCGGGACCTCGCCCACGAGATGCCAGCCGTCTGGCACGCGCTGCAACAGGGATATACCGTCGAATGAGAGCGAGAGAGCGAAATTGGGTGTCATCGAATGGCCATACGTCCCTGCGCATCACGGGAAAAGTCTGAATTTCCTTTGGTGAAGGCTAGCGCAGAAAACCGCCGGGGCCAAGGCGTTCGACATCCCGACGGCGTGTGCTTGCCTGTTTCAACTCTTCTGGAAAGTCCAAGAACATGAGATCGACCCTGAGCGCCGCAGCGCTGATCCTCTGCACCCAAGCTCTGCCGGCCACGGCACAGATCGTCCAACCCCCTGTCACGGCACCTGCCGAGATGCAGACGGCAACCCTCACTGTCACCGGGACCGGCGAAGTGTCGGTCGCACCTGACATGGCCCGCATCTCGCTTGGCGTGCTGGCGCAGGCGGCGACGGCGGCAGAGGCCGTACGCGCCATGAGCGCCGACATGGAGAAGGTGCTGGCCAGCCTGACGGCGGCGGGCGTATCCTCCGACGACGTCCAGACAAGCAACCTGCGCGTCGATGTACAGCAGACCTATGACGAGGCGACGCAGTCGTCGCGCGTGACCGGCTACATGGCCGTCACGGATGTCAGCGTGCGTGTGCTGGATCTTTCGACGCTGGGACAGACGCTTGACGCGGTGGTGCAGGACGGTGCCAACCAGATGAATGGCCTGACCTTCGATCTGCAGGACCGCAAGCCCGCATTGGACGAGGCGCGCCGCGCCGCCGTCGCAGATGCCGCCGACAAGGCCGGGCTATATGCCGACGCCGCCGGCGTGACGCTGGGCCCGATCAAGACCCTGACCGAAGGCGTTGTCGGCGACGGGATGCCGCAGCCGATGATGCGCATGGCGATGGATGCCGCTGAATCGGTGCCGGTCGCCGCAGGCCAGATCACGATCACCGCGAATGTGATCCTGGCCTACGGTCTGGGCGAATAGGCGACTCGGCCAGGGGCGGGGGAAACCCCGCCCCCGCGCCTCATGCCGTGGCTTTCGACAGCGCCTGATCGAGGTCAGCGATCAGGTCGTCCGCATCCTCGATCCCGATCGAGACGCGCACGATCTCGGGGGCTGCCCCCGCCGCGCGCTGCTGGTTTTCCTGCAACTGGCGGTGCGTTGTGGATGCCGGATGGATGATCAGGCTGCGTGTATCGCCAAGGTTCGCTACGTGGCTGAAGATTTCCAGGCTGTCGATCAGCTTGATGCAGGCCTCATAGCCACCCTTCACCGCAAACGTGAACAGACCGCCGGCCCCCTTTGGACAGACCTTGGCAACGCGGTCGAAGTACGCACTGCTTTTCAGGCCCGCGTAGGTGACGTAGTCGACGCGTGGGTCGTCCTCCAGCCACTTGGCGATCTTTTCCGCGTTCTGCACATGGCGGGCCATGCGCAGGGACAGCGTCTCTATCCCCATCAGCGTGTAGTGCGCCCCCTGCGGGTTCATGGTCATGCCAAGATCACGCAGACCGATGGCGATGCCGTGAAAGGTGAAAGCCAGCGGGCCGAAGGTTTCCGCGAATTTCAGCCCGTGGTAGGCCGGTTCGGGTTCGGACAGTGACGGGAAGCGGCCCGAGGCAGCCCAGTCGAACTTACCCGAATCCACGACGCAGCCACCCGTGACCGTGCCGTTGCCGGTCAGATATTTGGTCGTCGAATGGACGACCAGCGTGGCACCAAGTTCAATGGGGCGGCACAAGTAGGGGGTCGCCGTGGTGTTGTCGATGATCAGCGGAATGCCCGCACCATCGGCGATGTCCGCGATCGCGCGCACATCCATGATGTAGCCGCCGGGATTGGCGATCGCCTCGCCAAAGATCGCCTGCGTGTCGTCGTCGATGGCGGCCTTCACGGCGTCCAGATCGTCGAAATCCACGAAGGTCGCCGACCAGCCGAAACGCTTGATCGTCTGGGTGAATTGCGTGACCGTACCGCCATAAAGCCGGGTGGAGGCGACGATGTTCTTGCCCGGCCGCATCAGCGGGAACAGCGCCAGCAGTTGTGCCGCATGACCTGACGAACAGCAGACCGCTCCGGCACCGCCTTCAAGCGTGGCGATGCGTTCCTGCAAGGCCGCGACCGTCGGGTTGGTCAGCCGCGAATAGATGTAGCCGACCTCTTGCAGATTGAAGAGCGCCGCAGCGTGGTCCGCATCGCGAAAGACATAGGCGGTGGTCTGATAGATCGGCACTTGCCGCGCGCCGGTCGCCGGATCGGGGCGGGCACCTGCGTGAATCTGCAACGTGTCGAAACCGTAGGTTGGGCCGTCGGACATGATTTCTCTCCCTTTGAATTCCTCGACCACAGGTCTAGGTGCTTTGCCAGCGCCACTCAACGCCCAAGGACACCCTGCCATGCCGCATCCCTTTCATTTTGCCTATCACGTCACCGATCTGGACGAGGCACGGGAGTTCTACACCGGCGCGCTGGGCGCAACGGAGGGGCGGTCGACCGACACCTGGGTCGATCTCGATTTCTTCGGTCACCAGCTATCGTTGCATCTGGGCGAGCCCTTCGCCAACGCGCCGACAGGCCGCGTCGGCGATCATCTGGTGCCGATGCCTCATTTCGGCATTGTGCTGCCGCTGGAGGAGTGGACCGTCCTCGCCGGTCGGCTTGAGGACCGTCAGACCGACTTCATCCTCGCCCCCTCGGTCCGTTTCAAGGGCGAGCCGGGCGAGCAATGGACCATGTTCTTTCGTGACCCAGCGGGTAACCCGATCGAGATCAAGGGCTTCGCCGCCGACGAGGCGATCTTTGCCCGCTAAGCCAGGTTTCAGCTTCTTCTGGTCGAAAATATCCCGGGGTCTGGGGCCAGGCCCCCGGTTCTGCCGGTGCGACGGGATACGGCGATCGGCTAACGCGTCCAGAATCCCGCCGCCTTGATCTGGTTGCGGATCTGGGCCTCGCGTCTCGGCAGGTCGGCGCGGTCGAACATCGCGCGCACCTTCTGCCCACGCTCCTGATAGATCATCCGCTTGAAGGCGTCGTGTCCCTTGAGATGCTTCTTGATCCGGTTGGGTGCCGTCACGGCCTCCATCACCTGGATCGCATGGTCGCTTTCACGGGCATAGAACAACGGCAGCAGGCGGTAATGACATGTCACGTCGCCGTCGAGACCGTCCAGCGCTGAACCGGGCCGCCCGCCGCCAAAGCTGTGAATGACCAGCGGCAGCACCACCTGATCCAGCCACGGATCAAGAGACTGGATCACCAACTCGGGCGGTGTATCATCGCGCACGCTGACGGCATAGTCGAGGAACCGCGCGCCGAACGCGACAGGGTCCGCCCCAAAGAACCAGCCAGCGTTGAAATAGAGATACCGCTGCCATTATTCGTCGGGCTGCGACAGATCGAGGCTCGACGAGAAATCGAGATCGAAGCGGTCGTAAAGCGATTTCCAGATGGCCGTGTAGCCGGGCCAGTACAGTTCCTCTTGCGGCCATGTGCCTTCACGACGCATCGACGCGGCGGGACGTGCGAAATCGAAGGCAACGGATGTGATCTCGCCCGTCACCAGCGTGTCGGTATCGAAGAACACGAAAGGCTCTTTGGGTGGCAACACGGACAGGCCTTCGATCTTGTTGCCGTAGGGATAGGCGCTGCCGAAGGACCGCGACTGGAACGGCAGGATCTCGGCCCCCATGTCGTTTAGCGCGTCACGGATCGCAGGGCTCATGCGAGGGTCCTGGTCCCAAAGCGGACCGGGCTGTGGCTCGGCGACGATGACTCGACCCGAAAACGCGGGCGACATCTCTCTCAGGGATGCCAGAAAGACGAGGGCTTCGAACTGCAGACGGCCGCCTTGGCCGACGATCATGATATTGAAGGGCCGGGCATCCGGCGGCACCTTTGCCATGAAAACTGCGTCCCGATTGCGTCTTTGACGCGACCATAACGATACCGTGAAGGCGTAGCCAGCAAGGAAACGCGACCCAAAGATGTGGCCATGCCGCCCGTGCCGGCAAGCAACGGCTCGGCCTGATCGGCGGGCCGACACACGGTGACCGGTGGCCAATCGCTGCCCGTCAGAGGCTAATCGCATGATGCTTTCGCCGGAGACCTTGGGTCTTCAATTTTCGTGGCGTTGGTTAAGACTTTCGAAAACTTCGCAGCCTATTGCTGAACCATCATCCGTCCAAGGGCAGCATCTTGCAGAACATTGTGACCTTTGTCTTTTTCATGCTCGTGACCGGGACCGGTGGACTGGTCACGCTGACCTCGTCCGTCGCCGTGACCGGGCAACCTGTCCTTGTCCTGTCGGCGGGTGGGGCGAAATCGCGTGAAAGCCTTGTTGCGCAAAGCGGCGGACGGCTGATCGGATTGTCGACCGCTCCGCTGGCCAGCCTTGCCGTGTCCGACGACCCCCACTTCTTGCCGCGACTTCGCGCGTCGGGGGCGGTGATGGTGCTGGATGGCCGTGCGTTTTCGTCATTGTGTGGAGGCCTCAGTTGAACGATTCCAACGACATGACCCTGACCGACAGTATTATGCTGGAACGCGACCGGGCCAAAGCAGTCCTCGCGATCGGTGGATGGTGCGCCTCACCCGTCCCAGTCGCAGTTGCCTGGGCGGTCGGAAATCCACTGTTGCCGATCCTGATCGGCGGTCTTGTCTTCGCGATCATGGGGTGGATTGCGCTGCGGATGCAGGACCGCGCCGGCGCAGTGGTCGTCTGCTTGGCGGTTGTCGGGCAGACGAGCCTGCTGACGGCAGCGCTTGCCGGACACGCCTGGCAGCTGGACAGCCACATGATGTTCTTTGCCGTCCTCGCCTGCAGCATGCTGGTCAACGATTGCGCGGCAACGGTTGTCACGGCGGCGGCGATCGTCGTGCACCACCTGGCACTTTCGGTCGTGATGCCGGCCTTGCTCTATCCGTCATTCGGTCTTGCGGCCGACGTGGCACGCACCCTGTTCCATGGCCTGGCCGTCGTGTTGGAAACGATTGCGTTGCTGCGCGCCATACTGACGCGTCAGCGGCTCGATCGGCAATCGATCAACGACCGGGCCGCCATTCTGGCCGCGATGGCCGAGGCTGACAGAGCTCTTTGCCAGGCCCGGGACGGCCAACGGCAAAGCGAGGCGTTGCGTGCACAGGCCGAAGACGCGACGGCACGGGCCGAAGTGGAAATGCGGAAATCCGCCACTGCAATCGGCCAATTGGATCAGGCCAACCAACGCGAGCAGGAACGACAGCACGCCGAAGCGGAACGCGACAGGGCGCAGGCTGAACGAGTGGCATTCGTCGTCGCGCAGTTGCGGATCGGTCTGCGCAAGTTGTCTGACAAGCAGCTTGATCAGCAGATGGATCAGGTCTTTTCCGCCGATTACGACGATCTGCGGCACGATTTCAACGGCGCGGTGACGTCGCTCCGGCTGGCAATGGAAGCCGTGCTGAAGGGCACCCATCAGATTGGCGTCGAGACGGCCCAGATATCTCGGGCGACTGCCGACCTCGCCATCCGCACGGAAAATCAGGCGACGATGCTGGCCAGCGTCGCGGTACAGGTGTCTCAGGTCAATGAGAACGTCCGCGGCAATGCAAAGCTGGCGCGAACCACAAGCAGCGAGGCCGCCCTGACTCAGGCCGAGACAGAGAAGAGTGCGGCCCTGGTCGACACCGCTGTCGACGCCATGGGTCAGATCGAGGCCTCCTCGCAGAAAGTCACTTCGATCATCAAGGTGATCGAGGACATCTCTTTTCAGACCAATCTGCTTGCCCTCAACGCCGGGGTAGAGGCCGCGCGCGCAGGGGAGTCGGGACGTGGATTTGCCGTCGTCGCATCTGAAGTGCGTGCATTGGCACAACGGTCGTCCAACGCGGCGAGCGAAATTCGGGGCCTGATCGAGAACAGCGGGCAACAGGTCGGCCGCGGTGTCGACCTCGTGCAGAGGACCGGCGAGGCGCTAAAGGGTGTGACCGGGCGGATCATCGCCATGTCCGCCCGCGTGACGGCCATTGCGACCTCTGCCGAACAACAGGCAGCAGTCATCGACGGCATCGACAAGTCACTGATCCAGCTTGATCAGGTCACCCAACGCAACGCCGCGACCTTCGAAGAGACGACCGCAGCAAGCGCGTCCGTCGCACACAATGTGCAGAACCTTGTGCAGACAATCGCGGCCTTCGTGCCTGAAAACCCGCCCAAAGCAGGCCGTCGGGTCGCCTGACTGCCCCCGTTCCCGCACCGAGTTCGGCATGGTCTCAGCTTGCTGATGACGTCAGCAATGGTGGAGACGATCGGGATCGAACCGACGACCTCGTCGTTGCGAACGACGCGCTCTCCCAACTGAGCTACGTCCCCACCTTGCCGCTTAGATGCCGCGCGGCAGAGGCGCTGTCAAGATTGGCCGTCTGCGCGATGCGCCTCATCGAGCAATTGCGGAACCGGCGCGGACGGGGCAGGTTGGGTCATGAAACAGACAGGAGATTGCACGATGGACACGTTCTTGCAGGTGGTTGGCTGGGGTGCCGTGACGATCCTCGCGGTAATCGGATTGGTGGCCGGATTGATCGCGGCCGTGATCACGGGCGGCAACAAGCTAGCCTTCATGCTGGCCGGGATTGTCGGTGCCGTGGCGCTGCCTTTCGTGCTGGCGCTGCTTGGCGTGACGGCTGCGATCGGAGCGGGGTTGTTGGCGATTTTGGCGATCGGGGTGATCGGAGCCGTGCTGGTGGTCGTGCTGGTCAAGGCACTGACAGGGCGCGGGGGCAGACCAACGCGCTGACCCCAGCCAGCAAAAGAACGGCGCGGATCAGTCTGCCCATACCGCGCTTTCGCTTTCACGTCGTGTCAAACTCGACGGTGAAGCCTCCCGCGATCAGGTCCCTGCCGTCGAATATCGGGTCCTCGTCCGTCGTGGCCAAGATGCGGGGGTCCGAGGCAACTGCCTTGACGCCGAGGTCACGCAGCTCGCGGCTTGGCCATTCGGTGATCGACACCACGACCGTCTGACCGTCCAGTGCACCTGCGAGCTTGCGGAAGTCGGGAAGGCGAGAGGCATCATAGGTATCCATCGCATTCTCGGCGTGGAAATCCGCGGCATGGCTCGCGTCCGCGTCATGCCAGTAATCGGTGATGCGCGACGCGCCGCATTCGCGGTAGACCTCTGCCATCCGCTTAGTGAATTGCAGATATTCGCGCTTCTTGTCTGTCGGAACGGGGACGACTGTTATGTCGCAGAATGGCATGACCGTCTTCCTCGCATCGCAAGAGGCAAATTCTTGCCTTGACCTAACACTGCTGGCGGGTCTTGCGCGACAGGTGCCGGACTACCGCTTCTTGCCGCCATACCGCGACTTGCCGCCGCGCATGCCGCCGCGGCCACCCGTCGACCGACCCGACGCCTTTGCAGAGTCCTCCACCGCCTTGTCCACGGCCTGCTGGCGCGCCAAGGGATCGTCGGCAATCGCAAGCTCCACCGCTTCGAGGCGCTTCAGCTCGTCCCGCAGGCGGGCGGCTTCTTCGAATTCCAGGTTCTCGGCGGCCTTGCGCATGTCGGTGCGCAACCCGTCCAGCACGGCTTTCATGTTCGACCCCTGACGGTCGACCTTGGCCGTGACGCGGTTCATGTCCACGTCACCCTTGTAGAGGCCCGCGAGAATATCTTCGACGTTCTTCTTGACCGTCGTCGGCGTGATCCCGTGTTCGACGTTATAGGCGGTCTGGCGCGTGCGGCGGCGTTCGGTTTCCTTCATGGCGCGTTCCATCGACCCGGTGATCCGGTCGGCATACATGATGACGCGGCCCTCGGCGTTCCGGGCGGCACGGCCGATGGTCTGCACGAGTGACGTTTCCGACCGCAGGAACCCTTCCTTGTCGGCGTCCAGAATGGCGACCAGCCCGCATTCCGGAATGTCCAACCCCTCGCGCAACAGGTTGATCCCGATCAGCACGTCAAAGGCCCCAAGGCGCAGGTCGCGCAGGATCTCGATCCGTTCGATGGTGTCGATGTCCGAGTGCATGTAGCGCACGCGGATGCCCTGTTCGTGCATGTATTCGGTCAGATCTTCGGCCATGCGCTTGGTCAGCGTCGTGACAAGCGTGCGGTATCCATCGGCGGCGACCTTGCGCACCTCGTCCAGCAGGTCGTCGACCTGCATTTCGACCGGGCGGATTTCGATCACCGGGTCGACCAGGCCGGTGGGGCGGATGATCTGTTCGGTAAAGACGCCGCCGGTCTGTTCCAATTCCCACGCCGCCGGCGTGGCGCTGACGAAGACGGACTGCGGCCGCATGGCGTCCCACTCCTCGAACTTCAGCGGGCGGTTGTCCATGCAGGACGGAAGGCGGAATCCGTGTTCGGCCAGCGTGAACTTGCGCCGGTAGTCGCCCTTGTACATGCCGCCGATCTGCGGGACCGAGACGTGGGATTCGTCCGCGAATACGATGGCGTTGTCGGGGATGAATTCGAACAGGGTGGGGGGCGGCTCTCCCGGCGCGCGGCCGGTAAGGTAGCGGGAATAGTTCTCGACCCCGTTGCAGACGCCGGTCGCCTCCAGCATCTCGAGGTCGAAGTTGGTGCGTTGTTCCAGACGCTGTGCCTCCAGCAGCTTGCCTTCGGCGACCAACTGGTCAAGTCGCATCCGCAGCTCTTTCTTGATGCCGATGATGGCCTGCTGCATCGTCGGTTTGGGCGTGACGTAGTGGCTGTTGGCGTAGACGCGAATCTTGGGGAAGGTGTCGGTTTTTTCCCCTGTCAGGGGATCGAATTCCGTGATCGCTTCAAGCTCCTCTCCGAAGAAGGACAGCCGCCATGCCCGGTCGTCCAAGTGGGCGGGCCAGATTTCAAGGGAGTCGCCGCGCACGCGGAAACAGCCGCGCTGAAAGGCGGCATCGTTGCGGCGATATTGCTGGGCGATCAGGTCGGCCATGATCTTGCGCTGGTCGTAGGATTTTCCGACATGGATGTCCTGCGTCATGGCCCCATAGGTTTCCACAGACCCGATGCCATAGATGCACGACACCGAGGCCACGATGATCACATCGTCGCGTTCCAGCAGCGCGCGGGTGGCCGAGTGGCGCATCCGGTCGATCTGCTCGTTGATCTGGGATTCCTTCTCGATATAGGTGTCCGACCGGGCGACATAGGCTTCGGGCTGGTAGTAGTCGTAGTAGCTGACGAAGTATTCGACGGCGTTGTCCGGAAAGAAGCCCTTGAATTCGCCGTAGAGCTGCGCCGCCAGCGTCTTATTGGGGGCGAGGATGATCGCCGGGCGCTGGGTGTCCTCGATGATCTTGGCCATCGTGAAGGTCTTGCCGGTGCCGGTGGCCCCCAGCAGAACCTGATCGCGTTCACCGTTCCTGACACCTGCCGACAGCTCGACGATGGCGGTGGGCTGGTCGCCGGCCGGTTCGAATTCCGTCTTCAGGACGAACTTGCGACCGCCTTCCATCTTCTCCCGCTCGCGCACGTTGGGTGCGGGGTTGGACAGGTAGGCGGCATCGGCAAGCTCGCGTTTGTCGGTTTGGGCGTAGGCCATGGGGCATCCTTCGGGGGCTGATCCATATTTGACCCCTGCGCGTCGCTGTTCAAGGGGCGCTGCTGACAGTTGGCGTCAGCAACGACAAGCCCGGCGACGAAAGCAGCGAAATCTGCTAGAATCAGGGCAAAACGCAGGGGAGAGATGCGATGGGTCTGTCAATCTTGTTGGGAACGTCAAAGGGCGTTTTTCTGGTGGATGACGGGGCGGAGAAAGGCGCGCGGGCAGCGCGCGGGCCGTTCTGCGATGGTTGGCCGATCAATCACGTGATCGGCGATCCGCAAACCGGAACGATGTGGGCAGGCGGTGGAGGCGATTTCCACGGGGCAGGCGTCTGGCGATCGCAGGACGGTGGCGCGACCTGGACCTTTGCAAAGCTGACGTCCGGCCAGATGGATGACTGGGCCGCGAACGATCCGGGTTTCGCGCAGATGATTGGCTGGACGGATGCGCCGGTGCCGTTCGACAAGGACTTCAGTCAGGTCTGGTCGCTGCACTACGCGCATGGTGTGCTCTATGCCGGGACCAAGCCCGCCCGGCTGCTGCAAAGCCGCGACATGGGTGAGACGTGGGAACTCGTCCGCGGTCTGACCGAGGATCAGGGAGTCGAGGACTGGCAGGCGGGGGGCGCGGGGCTGACGCTGCACTCTATCGTGTCGCATCCGACCGATCCGGACCGCATGTGGCTGGGCATCAGCGCCGAGGGGGTGTTCGCCACCGAGGACGGTGGCAAGACCTGGGACAGGCGCAACCGGCTGTCGAACGTCGGGGCCTGCGCCGATCACCATCACCCCGCCGGGCCGGAGGGTGGCGAGGTCGGGCATTGCGTCCACAACATGATGCGCGCGCCGGGCGACGCAGATGTCGTCTATCAGCAGAACCACCACGGCGTCTGGCGATCCGCCGACGGTGGGCGGTCATGGGACGACGTGACGGCGGGGCTGCCCTCGACCTTCGGCTTTCCGATCCGCGTGCATCCGCGCGATGCGGACACGATCTGGACCCTGCCGCTGAACGGCGACATGGCGGGCCGCTTTCCCCCCGATGCCGCCTGCGCCGTCTGGCGATCGCGCGACGGCGGGGCGTCCTGGGAAGGTCTGCGCAAAGGTCTGCCGCAGTCGGGGTGCTATTTCACCGTGCTGCGACAGGCGATGGCAGGGGATGCGCGCGAACCGGCGGGGCTTTATTTCGGCACCAACTCGGGTTCCGTCTATGCCAGCGGCGATGAGGGTGACACCTGGGAAGAGGTCACGCGCCACCTGCCCACGATCCTGTCGGTGGAGGTTCTGGACCGCGCCTGAGGCACGGTTGACGCCGCAGGGCAGAGGCGTAGGGTCGCGACAAATCTTGAAATGGAGCCTTCCCTTATGTCCGATCATCTGGATGTCGACAAACTGGACCGACTGGCCGAAGTCGCGGTGCGCACCGGCGTGAACCTGCAACCGGGCCAAGATCTGATCATCACGGCGAACATGTCCGCCCTGCCATTGGTGCAGCGCATTGCCGTCCATGCCTACAGGGCGGGGGCCGGTCTGGTCGTGCCGTTCTTCACCGACGACGCGATCACGCTGGCGCGGTATGAAAACGCGGGCGACCACAGTTTCGACCGCGCGCCGGGGTGGTTCTACGAAGGTCTGGGCAAGGCTTACAAAGGCGGTGCCGCGCGCATGGCCATCGCAGGTGACGATCCGATGCTGCTGGCAGAGCAGGACCCCGCAAAGGTCGCGCGTGCGTCCAAGGCCGTGTCCATCGCCGGCAAGCCCGCGATGGAACCCATCGTGCGGCACGAGGTGAACTGGAACATCGTGGCCTTTCCCGGTGCCGCCTGGGCCGCGCGGGTCTTTCCCGACCTGCCGGTCAAGGACGCGCAGGCAAAATTGCTGGACGCGATCTACGACGCCTCGCGGCTTGGCGGCGACGATCCGGTGCAGAATTGGGCCGACCATTCGGCCGAGTTGAACACGCGGCTGACCTGGCTGAACGACCAGAACTTCGATGCGCTGCACTACACCGGCCCCGGCACCGACCTGCGGCTGGGTCTGGCCGACGGTCACGTCTGGAAGGGCGGCGGATCGATGTCGCTGAACGGTGTTGTCTGCCAGCCCAACATCCCCACAGAAGAGGTCTTTACCTGCCCGCACGCCTACAAGGTGGACGGCACGGTCGCGGCGACCAAGCCTCTCGCCTATCAGGGCACGGTGATCCGCGACATCGCCGTGCGATTCGAAGCGGGCCGGATCGTCGAGGCCAGCGCGTCATCGGGCGAGGCCGTATTCCGTGACCTGCTGGCGGTCGACGACGGGTCCAGCCGGATCGGAGAGGTGGCGCTCGTGCCACATTCCTCGCCGATCTCGCAATCCGGGACGCTGTTCTACAACACGTTGTTCGATGAAAACGCCTCTTGCCACATCGCGCTGGGCCAGTGCTATGCGGGGACGGTAAAGGGTGGCGAGGACCTGTCCGTGGACGAATTGAAGCAGAAAGGCGGCAACGAATCCCTGATCCATGTCGACTGGATGATGGGGTCCGATGCCGTCGATATCGATGGCATCACCCGGACCGGAGAGGTGGTCCCGGTGATGCGCAAGGGCGAATGGGCGTTCTGACCTATTCGCTGAAGACGCCGCAGGCGATGCGGTCACCCGCGTCGCCGGCCGGTTGGCTGCTGTAGTCGTCAATACCCGCATGGACGATGAAGGCAGAACCATCTTCGTCCGCCATCAACTCCGGCGTCAGCATAGCGTTGAAGAATTCCATCTGCGCGGTGCCGTCTTCGGCCACCGTGATGTTCGGGATGTCGCCCGGATGCGGGCCGTTCGCGGCCATCACGCCGTGGTCATGCCCGTCGGCCAGATGGCCACCCGCGCTGGCAAAGTCGTCGGCTGAACAGTCGCCGGTTTCATGCACATGAACCGCGTGTTCACCCGCCGGCAGGCCGGACAGGTCGATCTGGACCAGCGCCGCGCCGGATTCCGTCGGCGTGACGGTGACGGTGCCGAGGCCTGCTCCATCGGCACCATTCACGGTCGCGGTCATCGGGGTCATGGCAGTATGCTGCTCGGCGGATGCGGCGACCGGCAGGCACGTCAGTGCGGCGATCAGGGGAAGATACTTCATGGTAAGTCCTTTCGGTTTACGTCTGGTGGGCCAACGCAACGCCCCGGGCAGGGTTCCTCTTGCCCTCGGTGCGCGTTTTGCCGATAACATCCCCGGTTCAACAGGAGTCCCATTCATGCAGGCCCGTATCTACCGCCCCGCCAAGACTGCCATGTCCTCCGGGACCGCCAAATCGCGCCTCTGGTTGCTGGATTTCGTGAACGACTCTGCGCGAGAGATCGATCCCCTGATGGGCTGGACAAGTTCCACCGACACGCAAAGCCAGGTGCGTCTGACTTTCGCCTCGAAGGAAGAGGCGGTGGCCTACGCCAAGGACCATGGCATCGACGCAGTCGTCACCGAACCCCAGACCCGCAGCGCAAACGTGCGTGCCGGCGGATACGGCGAAAACTTCGCGACGACCCGTCGCGGTGTGTGGACGCACTGATGATTGTAAATCGGGGCAAAGTTGTCTCGAAATCGGGGTAAAGATTTCGCGAAGTCGGCATGGTATCAACATGTTGGGTCTCAACCTGCGCGAAATCGAAATGTAGAATGCTGCGGCTGGCTCATGCAGCCACCTAGAACTTCGGGAATTCTGCAGCACGAGAAGCTCGGATGTTTCAGCGGGTGGCGAGGTTCCGCATGTCTGAAGGATGCGTAACCTGCGACAGTTGCGCCTATGCAGTGCGGATGATCGTAGGTGATCGCTGTTGTGCCGCCGCCAAGCAATGTTTGCACATTTTCGAGTTTTTCGCGCATATCTTCCAACCAAAGTTTCCTAAAAGAGGATCTGGGGTTCGTAGAGAGCC